>JAYZAS010000005.1 GCA_036339585.1 Pseudomonadota bacterium | reverse complement strand
CTGCATGACCTGACCATTCAAACGTGACTGAATGGAGAGACCAGCTCCACCTGGCGGCACCTCATCCGCGGTAACAAAATCGGGCCCGAATGCACCAGTATTGTCAAAATTTTTACCTATACAATATTGCTGGGTCTTGCGTTGCCACTCACGCACAGAAGCTTCATTAAACATTGAATAACCTGCCACAAGGTCCAGTGTCTCATCGCGAGACATATGCCTGTCACTGCGTTTGCCTATAACAGCAACCAACTCAGCCTCATAATCCAGTGTTTCAGAGACTTTTGGCCGTATTATTGGCTGTTTGTGTCCTGTTAAACTGGTCGCGCCTCGCATGAAAAATGAAGGGTAATTAGGCCTATCATGTCCACCTTCAGCCGCATGTGCTGCATAGTTTAAACCAATGCAAATTATTTTTGGAGGGCGAGGAATGACCGGAAAAAATTTGATAGAATCGACAGATAATCGCTCCCGTGCGGACTCAGCAGCAATTTTAGCCTCCTCAAAGATACCGTTACCAGCCTCAAGCACCGCTAGCAATGTGTTTGGCAAGCTTGGGTCGGCTTTGGATAAATCAACAACCTCGTCGCCAAGACGCACTCCAAGTTTCGGTAATCCTTCCGACTCAAAAGTTACGAACCGCATTATCCCTCCTTTTATAATTTTACCACGGTACAATTTGTAGACTAAATATCAGTGCAGCGAGCCAACAAAAACCTGCCAAACAAATCTGTCCGCGCAAATCCCACCAAAATACCATGAAAACTTATTTTATTTTAGTTACTTTTTTTCATGGGAAATGAATGGTGTAAAACCCAAAGAAAGTGGCCTCCTAGGCCTAATTTTGATGTAACTTAAAACCGGCATCGCTTTAATATCGTGAACCACACGTCGTTATGTATTCGTAACACCAAGTCTAGGATTGATCGAGAGCTAGAATTTCTTATTCATCACTGAGAAAGTAACACTGCACTTCGAAATATCATTCAATCAATTTTTGATTTATTTTTTTAAATGCAAGTCATCGATAACATTCTATGCCCGTCATGATATTATACTGCACAAAACCACTGACTATCCAAAAGGAAACCTAGATGCCATATGCCAGTACTGATGACGGAGTTGAACTGTTTTATGAAGAAGTCGGTAGTGGAACGCCCATTATTTTCATTCATGAATTCGCAGATGACCTTCGCTCTTGGGAGCCGCAAGTTCAATATTTTGCTCGTACTCATAGGTGCATTTTATTCAATGCGCGGGGCTATCCTCCCTCTGACGTGCCCAAAAACTGGGAAATGTATAGTCAGATGCGTGCAATGAATGACGTGCGTGATATTCACGAACACCTTAAGTTGAAGAGAGCACACATTGTTGGTTTATCCATGGGCGGTTTTGCGTCCCTTCATTTCGGCCTCAATTATCCTCGAAAGTCACTTTCAATAACCGTGGCAGGGTGTGGATATGGTTCCGGCAGTGATAAGAAAACCTGGAAGAAAGAAACTACAGAGATAGCTAAAGATTTCCTCGAGAATGGAATGACAAACGCTGGAAAAAATTATGTGGAAGGCCCCACGAGGGTGCAATTCAAAAACAAGGACAGCCGTGGATATGAGGCCTTCGTCCAACGTTTTTATGAGCATTCACCGCTGGGTTCTGCAAACACTTTTTTGGGAGTTCAGGGCAGAAGACCCTCAGTGTATGAGCTCAAAGAAAAGCTCCAAAAGCTGGTCATACCTTGTCATTTAATGACAGGCGATGAGGATGATCCATGCATCGAACCAAATATTTGGATGAAGAAGATGATTCCATCAGCGTGGCTTAGTGTCTTGCCTCAATCAGGTCACGCTATCAACTTGGAGGAGCAAACTCTTTTCAATCAACTGACAGCAAGCTTTTTTCAATCCGTAGAGAGTGGCCAGTTCCGTAATCGTGACCCACGCAGCTTAGGCAGGAGCATTGCTGGATTGGATCGGTAAAAGAAGATTTTCGAAATACTATTCCGCACCGTTGAACACCTTTATCCGATCGCTTGGGAATGCATATTGGAATTCCTCGAGAATATGGTTATCAGACCGCATCTTGTTTTAAATTAGGCTAGTAGGAATAATGTCAGCACTAAAAATACAACGAAATTAATTTTGATAGAATGATTTCATTTTCATTCATGCTTGTTTTTGCGTAACAACATTTTTTTCCAAGTTTGCACCAAACCCAAAGACGCGCAGATAATCATCACCGGCTCAATGGGCAAGCGATATTTGGGTGAGGCTACCGGTCCATTGATGAGTAAAAAATAAAATACCGCAAGCGTTGCAAAAATAGCTGCCCAAGGTCGCAGGCTATGCAAGATAAAGAGACCATAAATACCAAAGATTAAAGATAAAATACTCCCAAATGCACCGACGAAGAAGAAAAAAAGATATAATGGGGTGCTCTTTTCAAGATACTGCAAAACCTTGCTAACGAGATTTGGGGCCTCTAGTTCGTAAAAGCTTTGCCCCGAGAAAGTACGGACCCTAGTATCGATCAGCACCGCGGGGGTTGCAATATTGAGAGCCATACCTTGTAGCCATGCTGTTGCAATTGCTACAGTTGAACTGTTGCGCAGCTCTGATAGCGCGACATTAGTTAAGATGTTATTTACATCGAATGGATTAGACTCATCCCCACCCCGACGTTTGAGTTCAGCCTCGTAAGATTTACGAATCTTTACCTTTGTTTCTTCGAACGACATTCCGGTCTCAATTTTTTTCACGGGCGGCAAAACCCAGTAGGCTAGATGTGTCCCAGTTTGGGCACTCAAGCTCAAGCTACCAAACTTGAGTATATTATGCGTATATATGGGTAGTAGGGTGAGCACAGTCGGCACGAAAAACACAAGAACAAGCAGCACAATACGCCGTTTACTGACACCGTGAAAGTGTGCAATACCAGCCATGGCGATTGCAAGTACAGGCACTAAAAATTGAGCAATAGGCCTAGTGCAAACGGCTAGTCCAACTAAAATTCCAGAAATAAAAGCGGCTTTAAGACTCGGTGTAGCGAGAAATTTAGCTGCCCAATACAACAAACCCGCAAACAGTAAAACAAAGAGTGTGTCGTTAAGAACTAAGCTACTGTGGATAATTAAATTGGGCCAAAAAGCTGACAAAAGCCCGGCGACAAGTCCAACCCGTCGATCCAATTGACACCCAAGCAAACCAAGTATAACGCACGTAACACTGTCGAAAAACGAATTTATTGTTGCTATAGAGACTGGTGCGCTTAATCCCACCCCTTGCATTAAAGCTACTAATAGCGGATAGCCCGGCACTCTTTCTACGTAAGCAGCCCCTGCTGGAATTCCTTCCATCAATCCGAAAGCGCGCGCCCACTCTTTTGAGAAGGTTAAAAAGAATGAGTCCTCTATTACGAAATCACCTCCACTGATTGAGAGATGAAATATATTTATGCTTCGCACAAGAATAGCTATCGAAAAAATAGTGCAAAGAGGATGCTCAGTTAAAATTATCCAAAAGTTTGTTTTTGCTTCGGTCAATGTGCCCTCCGATAACCTTTAAGTGACCGCCCTCATTTTGCTGCTGTTACAGGTTGCGCTGATACAGGTTTGATAATAGCCTTGTGGAGAATAGATCAATCACACAAATCAAAATAAAATATGAGATTTTTTAAAGATCTGAAAGCATTTCGAAGGCTACTCAAGCTACCAAGTTCGCACCGTCAAATCGTTTTCTATTCAGAAGGCACTCCTTACTGGGCACATTTCCGTTCTATAATTTATTATTTAGCTGTCACGCTTGGTCAACAAATCACTTACGTCACTTCAGACCCGAAAGACCCGGGATACACTGACCTGATACCAAATGTTGAAGGAATTTGCATAGGCGAAGGGCTGTTTAGAAATATGTGGTTTCAATTGCTGAAAGCAAAGATACTCGTCCTCACAGTGCCGGATTTGGGAAATTCAGAGCTCAAACGATCAAAATTTTCAGTGCATTACGTATATATCTTTCATTCAATTGTTAGTACCCACATGATTTATAACAAAGGCGCATTCGATAATTACGATACCATCTTTTGCGCAGGTCCCCATCACGTTGCTGAAATTCGAGAAACCGAAAGACTTTATAACCTTCCACCCAAACTACTCATCGAACACGGATACGGTCGGTTGGATGAAATCATCTCGGAACAGCCAACTAGGGTTAAACCGCATATTCCAAAAGAAACCGTGTCAAAAAAAATTCTGATTGCGCCAACTTGGGGGCCACAAGGTCTAATCGAAACAGGAAAGGCATGCGGGTTAATTGATAATCTTTTAAATGATGGATTCGAAGTCATCCTCCGACCCCATCCTGAAACCTTAAGGCGCGCAGGATCTTGCTTCGATAACACTACAAGTTTGTTTGGTAAGCATCCTGCATTTACTGAAGAACGAGATGTAACTTCGACGAAATCACTCATGCAAGCAGATTTGATGTTAAGCGATTGGTCTGGCGCGGCTATAGAATATGCACTTGGACACAGCAAACCAGTTTTATTTGTTGATACAGAGCGTAAAGTAAAAAATACCGATTATGAAAATTACGAAAACCTGCCACTCGAAGACATAATTCGCAGCACCATTGGCGCAATCCTCCCACAAGACCGGTTTTGTGAAGTAGCGCAAGTGGCGCGGGAATTAATCGCAAAGAATAAATCTGCTGGTTACACTCATTCACCAAAAACATATGTATACAACGTTGGCAACAGTGCTAAAATTGCTGCAGAGTGGCTGTTAAAAAATATTTCTGAAATTAACGTGGAATAGCTTGAACAGGCTCATAGGCATTAGTTTCTCCTGTTAACCTATAAAATAACAAGATAGATTGTTGTCCTACTAAATTACGAAATAGGTTGTGAGAAAATAACCCTGCGACCAGCAACGGCCATGGAGACCATCGTGAAGAAAAAAATATACTTAGTTGGGCTTTTGATGCTTTTGTCCAGCCATGCCCAGGCCTACGTCGATCCCGGCTCAGGCAGCTTATTTTTGCAGATGCTAGCTGCTGTGGGCGTCGGAGCGATGTTTTACCTGAGCCGAATTAAAGAGTTCATTCGCAATATTTTTACCAGAATCAGAAAAGATGACGCCGACACAAAGCCAAAAAAAGATGCATGATACGCTTATATTCATTTACTAATGATCTACTGACCCCATAGAAAACATTGAAACCATGCCGAACACCAATTCCGAAAAACGTTTAACACAAGACTTTGTGCCTAATTGGCGAAGTGATTTGGTTCTTGCTTATGCGTTGGGTAATTTGGTTTTGTTACCATTTTGGTTTATTGCTTTTGCTCGCAATGGAATGCCATTGGACCAAAAATTTATCGAGCATTTTTATGAGCTTTCCCAGATATTTGACCATGTTGACTATTTTGCTGCGCTGCTTTGGGGTTTTGGCATATCTATTATTCTTTTTTTACTTTTTCATGCCACACGAAAAAACCAACCACAATTTTATTCTTTAGCAGTAAACATATTTATTATTCCCACTTTCGCAGGCGCCCTTGCCATAACGTGGTATGTTATTTTCCCGCCTTCTGGACATGCGCGTATTAATAATGCCTGGATATTTGAAGGCTTGGCAGTTTTTACAGTTTCCATTGCAATCCTTACAACACTTGCCCTCACACGCGGCAGAAATGCCTTACGATTTATTCGTTTTATAATAAGTGTTACTGCGCCCTTCGGGATACTCATGTCCATGAATGCATATGTGGCTTATCAAAAGATTGATGCATCAAGGGCGAGTATCATGCATTCCGACAGATCGTTGGCACCGCTTAAAAATACACAGCCTACCGGACCAAGGGTGATCCTGATATTCTTTGACTATTGGGATTATCATTACACGTTCATCAAGCATCCAGAATTTGTAAAAACACCCAACATCGATAAGCTAACTAATATAGCGTTTAATGGGCATAATGTTGCGCGTGCTTCTTCAAAAACGTTTACAGCTATTCCAAGCGTCCTTAGCGGACATCGCATAGATTATGCAAAACGTATTGGAGGTGATCGCCTCCTAACTCAGTATGCAGCCGAGTACTACCCGCGAATTTGGAATCACCAATCAACCATTTTTTCTGATGCTCACGCTGCAGGTTACAATACGGGCGTAGTTGCGACGGCTTTTCATCCAGTATGTAGAATTTTTCCACAGTTTATTTCACGGTGCATTATTGATGACCATCCATTTGACTACGAATATAAAACCGTTTTTAACCGTCTTGATGACATAGTTTCGCACACTCTGTGGCAAGTTCCTCCGATACGTAAGTTATTATTCAAGGATAGACCAGTATTCAATAATCATTGGGGTATTCATCTAAAGCTATCCAATATTAATTCACTAAAAAAAATGGCGAAAGACAGTAAAATATCATTTTTATATTCCCATTTATTTATACCTCACGCGCCGAATATTTGGAACTCCTTAAAAAAAGAGTACATGTATGAAAATGAGGATAATCCCATCAATTATTTTCACAGTATTGTTTTTCTAGATAAAGTCATTGGTGACCTACGTAAAACGTTAGAAGACTCCGGCCTGTGGGAAGAAACTGCAGTCATATTAACGGCTGACACCGGAAACGTTGGCAGCCAAAGTGGAGTAGGGCTCAATGATTACGCAGAATGGGGTTACGATACGAAAAACCGAGTGCCACTTATTATTAAATTACCTAATCAGAATAAGCGGGTAGATCTCGATCGCCGCGTAAGTGCTCAAACCCTTAGAAACGTCATTCAAAAGATAATGTCTGGAGAACTTACATCCCACGATCAAATCTCAAACAACATGAGATACGTCGACTACATGTATTAGATGTTAGCGTCATTATACTGAGGATCTGGTTTATTAATTATAAGCAACCTTCGTTTGAACAGACGTAGCCAGCTAAGCTTGAACATAAGCAATACGCTTTTTATCATATGGCGAATTTCCATCTTTGAGTGTCCATAAACCCTACCAGGTAATTCGATCGGAACTTCCGTAATTGTGTAGCTGTTCAAATGCAAAATTGTAAGACTAGTAAAGAAAAATTCATAGTCAGATGCTTTAACAAGATCAAACACTCGACGATCAATACGGTCTAACCTGTAAACACGGAAAGCACCTGTTGCGTCAAAGTTGTGACGCAATAGCAATCTTGTCATTAAATGACCAAGGTGTGTAAGAACTTTTCTAAAAAAATTCCATTCGGCAAGACTATTCTTTAGTTCAAAGCGAGTGCCTATAACGATGTCTGAGGCATTACTAGCATCCAAAAATGTCGGGATATCCTCAGGTTTATGAACTAAGTCAGTGTCCATAGTTACAAGGGTATCGTAGCCCATATCATAGGCACGTCTTATGCCTTCCAAATGGGCCCCTCCTATTCCACTCTTTGCAGGCCTGTGCACGGCCGATATAGTTACATCTTCCTCTGCAAAACAATCAATAATATCGCCCGTCCCATCCGTAGAGTTGTCATCGAGAAACATTATATCCGCTGGCACACGAGTCGCTTTTATCCGATCCCTCATTTCTTTTACATGACCAGCCTCATTGTAAGTCGGCAGAAAGATAAGTATGCGATTAGCCATTTTCATCAAATCTCCCCAGCGAGTTCAGCAGCAATCATATCTAGAATGATTTGCTCAAAGGATTTTTGGGGCACCCATCCAGTAGCTTTTTTGAGCTTAGCTGGCGACCCGACTAATGTTCGTTTTCGACTGCCTACGTCAATAAGCTTGGGCTCCACTTCGACATATTTGTTGGCATCCAATCTCAGATCATTAAAAACAATTTCAACAAATTCACCGATCGAGTGTGTTTCCCCACTGGCCACAATAAAATCATCAGCTGCCTCCAGGTTAAGGATGGCTCGCATTGCTTCCACGGTATCTTCTGCTGCCCCCCAGTCCACTCTTGCACTAAGGTCGCCAAGCTTTAATTTATCAAGGTTGCCTTTTTTGATTGCTACTGCTGATTTGATTATTTTCCGGCCAACGAAATCAGGCGACCGTCTTGGAGATTCATGATTATAGAGGATGCCATTGGAGCAATGAAGACCATGTTGTTTTCTGTAAAGACGGCACAACTCAATGCCTGCCGCTTTTGTTATTCCGTAGACATTTATGGGCCGGAACGGGGTTTCTTCGGTTTGCGGAACAATAATAGGGTCTCCAAATACGTGTGAGGATGCAGCATAAAATAAGCGCGCCTTCGGATTCCAACTTCGCATCGCATCTAGAAAGTTAGTCAGACCCAAAACATGAATATCTATACTATGTTTTAACGATACATTTGTGTTTTCTAGCTTACTTTCAGACGACTGATGATATGCCGGGAGATAATAAATTTGTTGAGGCTTGACTTCTTTAACAAGCGACGACACGGAATTGGGGTCAAGCAGAGAGAATGGCTGTATCGTTGTTTCCCACGGCAGCAAAACACCTGATCGAGTGATACCGACAGTCTCAATACCATCGGCCAGCAGCGAGCGTTCAAGATAGAAGCCGTCTTGGCCCGCGCTACCTACTATAATGGCCCTGATTGCCTGATTTTTTTGCATGGCTAGCATTATTGGGCCTTACTAACTAATACCTCGTGGTCACGCAATACCGAAAGCGTGCAGAAGTAGTTGCCAGACCTACACGATAGCCTATTATCCGATCTTGTGTGATTTGTTTGAAGGAGTTAGATGGATAAAGAATGGCAAAGGTAAAGCCCAATAAAGACTTCGATAGGTCGTATGGCAAGGTAGAAATTCTTCGACCAACCTGTAATCTGGACACGGTACGGGATGGTCGCGGTGGCATCTTCACATGGGTGCCCCCCGAACCAATTGTTGAATTTAATATGCTATATTTTAGGCCAGGCAAAACTCGTGGTTTTCATTATCATCCACATTTTATAGAGTATTTATTAGTCGCAGATGGTTCCGGAGTATTAGTCACTCGTGAGGACCCCGAAGATCCTGAATGCGAGGAATTTATTCATTTAAGCAAAGGAGTTTGCACAAGAACAGAAACCAATGTCTACCATACAGTCTACGCAATTACGGACATGACATTAATTGCAATGCTCACTCATCGTTGGGACCATTCAGATCCACCCATAATACGCGTAGACAACTAAGTTTTATCAATGCGTCGTATAGCCCTCATTGGAGCAAATGGTTTCGTAGGCAGTTCTATAGCCAGAGCCTTGATTGCAAATCACAATTTTGATCTCATTGCAGTAACCCGATCAAATTACGAAGTAGCGCGTATGGATGGCTACTACGACATCCTCATCAATGCAGCGATGCCCTCCAAACGCTTCTGGGCCCAGCAGGAGCCAGAAAGAGACTTTTCTGAAACGACAGAAAAAACTTTCAAATTGGTTAATGATTGGAATTGGGGAAAGATGATTCAAATCAGCTCAATTTCAGCACGTAGCCAACTTAACACTGTATATGGACGAAATAAGGCATCTGCAGAAAAGCTGGTTGAGTATGGCGACAACCTTATATTACGGTTGGGGCCAATGTATGGCGATGGTCTCGATAAAGGAGTTCTAATTGATATTCTACAAAACAAGACAGTTTTTGTTGCACGTGATAGCCGCTATTGTTTTGCCCCGATTGGGTGGATAGGAGAATGGATTGGATGCAATCTAGATCGCACTGGGGTGATGGACCTCGGAGCAAATGAAGCCATTACGGTTGGCGAAGTTGCAGATGCCATAAACTCAAAATCCGAATTCCAAGGGGAGATTGATAATCAAGTTTTGAGCGCGCCAATAATTGACGCGCCGTTAGCAAAAGGGGCCATAAATTTTGTCAATATGTTGAAGGTAAGAGAGAGCCAAGATGAAAATAACTAAAATCACATGCTGTCGTCTTTGTGGTTCAAAAAGACTTGAAACCGTATTTGATTTTGGTATCCAGGCACTCTCCACTCGGTTTCCGGGCCCAGATGAGCCAGATGCCGAATTGGTGCCACTAACCCTTGCTCAATGCCAGAGCTGTAAACTCACACAGCTTACTCATGACTACGATCCGGATGATTTATATCGGCGAGGCTATGGCTACAGATCAGGCGTTAACCAAACAATGCGAGACCACTTGGCTGGCATTGCACAACAGCTTGAGTCCCACGTGAAAATTAGGCCTAACGACACTGTGCTTGATATAGCGAGCAATGATGGAACGCTACTGCGCAGCTATACCGAAAAAAAATTGAATTTGGTTGGTATCGACCCAACCATCACACAATACAGATCCTATTACCCAAACGGGTCGTATCTTTCGTCAGATTTTTTTTCGCAAAGAGTTTTTGAATCGATCAGTCCAACGAAAAAAGCAAAAGCAATTAGTTCAATTGCTGTCTTTTACGATGTTCCAGACCCCGTTAGGTTTACGGCTGATATTGCATCAGTGCTCGAAACTAATGGTGTTTGGGTAATGGAACAATCATACCTACCCCTTCTAGTTGCTGATCTTTCTTTTGATAGTATCTGCCATGAACACCTTGGTTACTACTGCCTTAAACAAATCGAGTTTGCTGCTGAAAATGCAGGATTAAGGGTATTCGATGCTGAGACCAATTCGATGAATGGCGGCTCAATAAGAGCTTTTATTTGTCATGCAAAAAGTCGGTATTCTACTAATGAAATAGCTCTTGCGAAAATTGCAAAACTCGAGGCAGAGGCTAAGCTAGATTGCACCGAGACATTTAACGCATTCTACACGCGTGTAAATGAAGTTGGGGAAAAGCTTTTGAAGGTTCTTAAAAATGTAAAAGCCGCTGGCAAAACAGTGCATGTCTACGGTGCATCTACTAAGGGCAATGTGCTTCTTCAACTTTTCGGTATAGACCGGAAGTTAATCGATGCTGCATCAGAACGTAATGAATGGAAGTTTGGTCACCGAACACCGGGCACAAACATTCCAATCATCTCTGAAGAAGCCTCGCGAGCGCAAAAGCCCGATTATTATTTAGTTCTCCCGTGGCATTTTCGAAATGAGTTTGTAGAGCGGGAGCAGACTTTTATAAATAATGGAGGAAAATTAATATTCCCACTTCCCAACGTGGAAGTGTATCCTGCGGATTAAAGACAAAGAATATTTCCCTTCAGATAATTATCTTTCATGCCCCCTCGAAATATTATTCTTCACTATCTCGATAGGGTGATGATGACTTTGGAAATTATTTAAAATAAATTTGATAGTATTGCCGCTGCCTGTGCTGCACCTTTAGAAGTTGGGGGAGATCTCACAGGTTCCTTAAGAAGCCATTTGAGCTTTTCCCCATAATTACCCAATTGCATAGTATTGCGGTCAATTTTGTACGCAGTGCAATTATCCCTTATCCACCTTTCTAGAACAGTATTCTCGCACCAGTCTGAACGCTCAGTGTATATCATACGAGTCGAGTTTACGGCACATTCCGTGACACTTCCGTATCCTGCCTTAGTTACAAGTAGATCAGCTGACCTCATTAAATCAATAAACGGAATATTAATTTTGCCTCGAGACAGCCAATCTGTTCTTAAATCATTCCAGTCCGGAGGCACAATCCAAACAACATCATCAAGTTTGGGCAGGGGAATGATGTCATGCATGCCTGGTATGCCTCCCATGGAAGCTATCACATAATGAGGAGATGGTTTTAGCCTCTCCAATTCATCACGAATATCCTGCCCCCGACGCGCGACAGGCCCTACCGAACAGTAATGTGAGAGCCAGTCCATTTCCATATGGGGAGAAAGCTGTATGAACCTTGTCGCTTTGTCATAGGTTTGTATCAACTGCCTGTATATGCGTCCTGCAACACCGCTAGTCCCACAATATGTAGCAAATACATCGGCCCAATTCAGCGAACAGATGGCTGCCACTGGTAAATTTGCAGCGTTTGCAGAAGCTACACTCACAACAGCAATATTCGTTAAAACAATATCTGCGCGTAATTCCTTGAGGATTTGCGCATCTCTCGACACAACCTCATCCCATTCGTTAAATAGTTCTCTGTAATCCGCAAGCAACCCGTCAGAATCAACATCTAACGGACCTCTCATGCGCATGTTGGGGTCTTTCGGTGCCGGACCAAACTCAAATGGAATTTCCAAAAATTGATGACAAATTTCAGGATCAACCTCTGTTCTAAGCGTTATTCGAACCTCACGATCACCTGCCAAACAATCAAGTATTGGAGCCATTTGCGCAAGATGCCCAAACCCGTTTGCTGAGATATCCGCAACTATATGGGGAATATGAACCATAATTATTCAGCTTCGGCCGTAAATATCTTCTAACCGCTCAATATCATCCTCACCGACATACTCCCCGGTCTGCACTTCAATAAGATGCAATGCCTGATCACTTTTATTTTCCAGCCTGTGCACCTCACCAATTGGAATGTAAACCGACTGGTCAGGCCCCAATGTCATCGAATTATTACCTCGCGTAACTTCCGCTTCACCTCTAACAACAACCCAATGCTCGGCTCGAAACTTATGACGTTGCAGGGAGAGCTGCCCCCCAGGGCGCACAATAATCCGCTTTACTCTGAACCTCGGACCTGCATCAATATCCTGGTAACTACCCCATGGCCTGTAAACTTGGCTAGGCATAGTTACTTCATTCCGGCCATCTCTTCTTAGATGATCTACGAGGCTACGGACCTCAGAGGCTTGATCTTTTGGCGCCACGAGTACCGCATCGCGAGTCGCCACAACCACCATATCTGATAAGCCCATCGCAGCGATTAACGGCCCATTCTCACTATGGAGGTAAGATCCGTTCACCGATTTAGCTACAACATCACCGCAAATAACATTGTCATCGGAATCAGAAGCACTCTGTTGCCAAAGAGAAAACCATGATCCAAGATCAGACCAACCGCAATCTAGGGGCACGACAGCGGCGAGTTTTGTTTTTTCCATTACTGCGAAATCGATTGAATCTGGCTCAATTCTGCTGAAAATATTTTCGTCAAGCCTTAAGAAATCCATATCAACAGATAGATTTGAAAATGCTTCTTTGCAAAGGTTAAACATTTTGGGTTGGAATTTTTCGATTTCTTGCAGCATGATATCGGCACGGAATACAAACATGCCGCTATTCCAGAGATATGCTCCTGATTGCACATAATCAGTTGCAGTCTTTTCGTCGGGTTTTTCAACGTAAGATTGCACTTCGAAAGCATGGTTTGTAATGCAGAGCGGACTACCCTTGCGGATATAACCAAATCCAGTTTCGGGACGATCAGGATTAATACCGAAAGTCACTAGCCTACCCGCTTTGGCTATCTCAGCTGCATGCTCTAGGCCAGAATAAAAAGCTGGTTCGTCCGCAATAAATAAATCTGAGGGTATTAATAGAGTCACTGCTTCTGCGTTATGCTTAGTGGCAAAGAGCGCGGCTAAAGCGGCAGCCGGCGCAGTATTTCGGCCAACCGGCTCTAGTAATAAAGCCGATGGTGTCACACCAATCTCGCGCAGTTGCTCTGCCATTATAAACCGATGGTCATTATTTCCTATAACAAGGGGCTGCGTGGAACCGTTAATTCTGCCCAGACGCTGCACCGCTTGCTGCAGCATGGTCATTCTGCCTGCCAACGGAAGAAACTGTTTTGGATGTAACGATCTGGATAAAGGCCAAAGTCTTGTGCCTGACCCGCCAGATAATATAACTGGGAATAATGTTGTCATGGATTAACTTTAAGAATCCCAAAGGGTGAAACACACATAAAACATTTCCACAGAGCAAGGTCGACTGGCCTACTGAGACCTGCCGAAGGGAGTAAATACCCTCTTTGTTGGCCTTTGTCCAAGATTGGAAGTTGCAATGACCCTGAAAATATTTTTCATCCCAATTGTTCTGCGGATATTTTGCACCTATGCTTTTTTTATAAGAGGATCTTTAGCCAAAGGTTTAGTTCACTATTTATCCTGCGATCCAACGCGCATAAGAAGTGCCAGAGGTAAAATACAAATTGTGCAAATTGTCAGTATATGAAAATCGTGTAGGTATCCAATAAATTCGGCTTGCCTATTTATAATTTGCTCAAAACTAGCAATCCCCTCTAGGCTTTCCATACTCCATTTTTCTGGAAGAGCGTAGTGTTTCAATACTTCATTATAATAGCTTGCATTTTGCGTCAAATTTGACCGTGCATCTTGAGTACTTGCAACAAGCTGAGTCACAATGAAGGCTATGCCCACTCCAGCAGCGATTCTTCGATTTGTTGTAAATAGACTTGTAGCATCAGGACGAAGCGAGGGTGGCACCGTCTTGAATGCCGCTGTTTCGCAAGGTGTATTTATAAAGCCCATACCAAATCCCTGCAAGAAGACTGCAACTGCCAGCCTCCACTGCTCTGAGTCAGGAGGTAGGCCCGCTAACATCCAAGTTGACAGACAGACTATCAAGCTACCGAAAAAAATTAGTGGCCTTGGGCTAACCCGCATCAGTAAATATCCGGCACATAGCGAGCTCAACATGGTGCCTACACCGCGATTCACCATAACTAGTCCTATCATCAGGACAGGGAATTCCATTATTCGCTGCATTACTGCAGGTAAAAGAGCCATGTACCCAAAAAAAAGAATGTTCACAAAAAAATCGATGGTAATTCCAAGCACAAACTCGCGGTTTTTAAGAGGCGTTAGATTGAGGTAAGGTTGGCGGGCTGTTATTGCGTGTATGAGAAAAATATAAAACGCACTACAAGCTACAATTGCGTAACCAGTAATAACTGTAGAGGAGAACCAACCGTTTTTTTCCCCCTGGTCAAGCATTAATTGCAAGCAAGCTATCCCAATGCTGAGGACAACAAAGCCAAAGAAATCGAATGGTTTGGGGTCTAATTGTTTATCTTTAGGGACTACTGTTAAAAGAAGCGTTAAAGCTATTATTCCGAGTGGAACATTCATAAGAAACACAGTTCGCCAACCGAACATTTCAGTTAATACGCCCCCTATTATAGGGCCAATTACAACCGCGCTCATTCTTCCTGTCTGAAGCCACCCGAAAGCCGGACCTTGCTGATTCTTAGGAAATGTGGCCAGGACCACTTGATAAGTAAGCGGATTCAAACCTGACCCGAAGAAACCTTGGCAGAAGCGATAAAAAATGACCTCATAAAGGCTTGTTGATTGAGAGACCATTATCGCGCAGCCCATGAAACCACAGACGACAATTATGAACATAAATCGTCGGCCGAACTCTCGACACATCCATGCATATAAAGGCGTAAAAATTGCTCCAGCTACTAAGTAAGACGTCAGCACCCAGGAAATCTCAGTTATAGTAGCTGACATTGCCCCCATCATTGTTGGAAGCGCGACAGAAACAGCAAACGTATCGGTGCCTTGCATGGCTCCTGCAGGTATTATGGCGAGCGCAACAAGCAGCCGCCGTTTAGCCGGCAGAACCTCTTCTTCGCCTTCAACGGGCGGGGATTGTTTACTACGATTTTGACTCATAAACCTTTTAGATGCTGTGGCCTCTTGCGAGACCCAGTAACCTGTTATACCACCTCATTTGATGAACGAACATCGGATAGATTTAACATATTTGAGGTGAGCATATCATGAAAGTTGGATACATAGGACTTGGTACCATGGGTGGGCCGATGGCTTTTAATCTTTTAAAAGCAAAGCATGAGGTATTCGTCCATGATCTTAATAAGGTAATAGCTGAAAAACATATTTCTCAAGGCGCTATCTGGGCAGATTCGCCAGTAGAGTTGGCTCGGCAATGTGAGGTGGTATTTACATCTTTGCCCGGACCCAGCGAAATGGAGTTAGTGGCTCTAGGCAATAACGGGCTCATAAACGGTTTCTCTTCGGGTGACTGTTATTTTGATCTTACCACCAACTCCCCGACCACTGTTCGACGTGTTCACGACAAAATGTCTCAAAAGGGTGTCCACGTTTTTGATGCCCCTGTTTCCGGGGGGCCAAAAGGAGCACAAAGTGGGAAAATGTCACTTTGGGTTGGTGGTGATGAAGCACTGTTCAACGAAAAGAAGGCTGTCTTAGATGCGATTGGCGACCGTGCTATGTATGTAGGCCCCATAGGCGCTGGTGCTATTGCAAAACTTGTCCATAACTGCTCGGGATACATGATGCAGACCGTCTTCGCAGAGGTATTCACCATGGGAACAAAGGCTGGTTTGGATCCAATGGCACTCTGGCTAGCAGTCCGTCAGGGTGCAGCGGGACGCAGGCGTACATTTGACAATATCCCCGACCACTTCCTAAGCAATAAATATGACCCTCCTGCTTTCGCGCTCAAGCTCGCACACAAGGACGTAACGTTGGCGACAGAATTAGGAAAAGAATTAGGCGTGCCTATGCGCATAGCTAATCTCACTCTTGCTGAGCTGACCGAAGCACGAAACCGCGGCTGGGATGAACGCGACAGCCGGTCTGCAATGCTTTTGCAATCTGAGAGAGCGGGTGTGGAGATTGAAGTTCCGCAAGAGCTAATCGATGCCGCTTTTGAGAAAGAACCAAAATAGATCGGAGTTTAACAACTACCCTTAAAGCATAATCTAAAGATAGGCTTTTCGCATCTGCGGGAAATTTGTGACAATCTATAAAAATGGATTAGTTTATATTAACAAAGAAATTTACCGGTTGTTTATTACTGCCCGATGAACATATTCTCATCTGGAGCCCCAGCCAGTTGACATGTCCATTTCTGGTTAACTGACCGAGGCGGGATAAACACAACCGGCCGACCATTTTTAAGAACATCGTATGTGGTATCAATTCCACAGAGGTGGCCACGTAAAGCTCGAAATGTTCCAGAGTGTGCAACGATAAGTATCGACTGTTTACCCTGTATTTCTTCGCATGCAGCAATGATCCGTGAATTAAACTCCGCGGGGCTTTCTCCGCCCGGCGGCTTGCCTCCGCGGTCATAATCGGCAATGGGCTTACCCTCCCATTCACCGTACGAACGTTCCATAATACCCGGAACGGAAAGGATATCTAAACCAAATGCCTCGGCAGCAGGCTCTGCTGTTTTCCAAACCCGTTGTAATGGGCTTGAAAAAACTGAACCAATATCCTCATCCTTAATCCATTTCACGGCATCTACCGCGTCCTGCCGACCCTTTTCAGTTAATTCTACATCTATCTGCCCGGCAAATTGATGCGCTGCATTTGCAACACTCTCACCGTGCCGAATGAAATAGAACTTTGATGAAAAAAGTGGGATTGTTTCAGCCATGGGCGCACTCCATTCGCATTTCGATTCAACAAAAACATCAAAAACCAGAAAATACTTTTTTATAGTTTCAAGATTAGCCTCAACAATATGACGAATTTCGCAAAAGACATGAACGAACGACTATAGCCAATCAAAGCCACGCTTTTTTAGGTGAGCGCGTAAATTCTTTCGGCTTGGATCTGCAAACTTTTTGCTAATGTCATTTGTCCAACTATCTGGGGTCGTAACCTTGTTAATAGATGTGTAGTGATTAGCCAATTCAGTATCATAACTTTCAAGTTTTTCGACTAGGTTTCGTTCATCTTTTTGTTTTCCGTATAAATCATAATGCACAGTAGTCCCTCGATCCATTCTCGGTTTTTGCTTGGGAGCTTCGGCCGGCCAACCCAGAACCATACCAAAGACTACATATACCTTATCGGGCAATTTAAGGATTCTTGCCATCTCACTAGGGTCGTTGCGAACTGCTCCTATCATCACACCGCTCATTCCAAGCGATTCAGCTGCTAGATAAGCACTCATCCCAACTAAAGATGCATCGATGCTGGACACCAATCCAATTTCTAAAGGATTTTCATCCATGGATCCACCGCGTGCTACAATAGCCTTTTCCATACGCGTTAAATCAGCACAAAAACATAAAAACACTGGGGCGTTTAAAACATGCTCCTGATTATTAACGACCGGGTAAATTTCAGCTAAAATCTTTTTGTCTCTTACAACAATCACACTGTATGCTTGTATGTTAGATGATGTAGGAGCCCGCATTGCGGCCCCAAGCAGTGCATCCAGATGGGCACTTGAAACTGGCTTCTCGGAATATTTGCGGATGCTTCTTCTTCTATTTAACAACTCAATTGTTTCACTTGAGCTTGCTAATTCTTTACCATCAACAGTCATAACCTTACTCCACAGGCTTGTGGTATATGGTCTGTGTTGGAAAGGCAAACTCGAGACCAGCCGAATTAAAACGTTTATAAATTTCTATATTCATTGATGTTTGCGTTTCGAGAATATTGGCTCCACGTTTTATATAATAGGCGAAGTATATGTTTAGATGAAAATCACCAAACCCATTAAAACTTAATTTGGTTTTTTCCTCAATTTTATCGCTATGCTCCTTAGCAATTTCACGCAACAAACCTAATGCCTTTTCTATCTGTTCTGCACTAGTACTATAGGTAAGTCCAAGATTAAGCTTTATCATACGACTTGGTTCTGCCGAAACATTCTCAATTACTGAGTCGGAGAATTTAGCGTTTGGGATAACTACGTTTCGTCCATCTAGCTTTTGTATGCGGGTTGATCGGACACCGATTTCCCTTACCCAGCCTTCAACACCCGCAACAATAATCCGATCGTTAATAGTGAAAGGTTTATCAGTGAAAATAGTAAATCCACCAAATAAATTCGAAATAGTATCCTTCGCGGCCATTGCAAAGGCGAGGCCTCCGATACCAAGACCTGCCAGAAGGGCGCCAACATCATAACCCGCATTGTCTAATCCAACGACGACAGCAAGTACCCAGATGGTTGCCTTTACACCTTTACGCAATATTGGCAAAAGTTGATCATCGAGGTCAGTCTCTGTCTCTCGTACTTTTGGCTCAATATACTCTTTTACGAGTAAGTCAAAGAAACGTGTCAGTATCCATGCGAATGCAATTGTTACAAGAAAATCGTAGCCATTCGAAATCCAAACACGCACCTGCTCTGTTAGCGATAAATGGTTCAAAGCCCACCAAATACCAAATAGAGATATTATGAAAACTAACGGACGCTCAGTGGATTCAATGAGCAAATCATCAAGTTGCGTCCTTGTCTTAGATGCAACTTTGCGCGCCATGTTTTTAGAAAGCCACAGAACAAGCCTCCCAATCAGAATAGTCGCTATGATGATACCAAGCGCTGTTGACCACTGTAAGACAGTGTTTCCGTAGTAAATTTTTTCGAACACTTCCATGGACATCCTCGAAGAGGTCTGCAAACAATGTTGATCTATTTACGATATTGCAGACACCTTTAAATAGGCAAGTTCTATAGCAAGCCATTAATCTCAAGTAAATTAATGGATGGAGGTCAGGCTACAATCTTTTCCCAACCAACGATATATTCTAAAGCCTCGCATGCTCCAGCACCTCTTGGCCCATCAGCACGCATTCTCCCGGAAATTTTGCGTAATAGAAACGCAGTCGGTACTTGGCTTTGTAAACAAAAGCCCAAGCCTCAAGGACATCAAAACTTTGTTTTGAATCGGCTGGATTCTTGATCGGTGCCAACTGGCTAATCTGTTTTTGGATGCTAAAGCCGTGGCTAGAGGCGCTGCCAAGGTCTGGCAGATGGTGTTTCAGAAGGCCAGGAGCACGTACCAACACATCTGCGGAGCACGGATGATTTTGCTGAGCATTCGTTGTTGCGCCTGACAAGAAAAATGCCGCAAGGATGCTCAGTGCTACAGTTGCTCTTAACATAAACGTCTCGTCCCCCTTTGGCTGGGCCCCACACCCGACCTAATCACCAAAAATAAAGTTGTATAGCTCATATTTATCACCGTGGTACTTCCATGCAAAATATAATTTCGCAAAATTCTAAGTGTTTAAATCCGATAGCTCGGTAACTACTTAGGTGGCTTTTAGAAAAAAATACCGCCATTAAACCGATGGCTAAAGCAACCTAAATACGAGTGTATGACCTCTTTGTTGAATGTGTCAAACGTGTCCATAACTAAGCATGGCATCCGCTACTTTAACAAAACCCGCTATATTAGCGCCTTTGAGATAATTCACGGCACCGCCTCCCTCCGAGCCATACTCCACGCAGGAATCGTGGATATCGCGCATCATATTCTCCAACAATTCCCGGAGGTGTTCTTCCTCCCATGCAATCCGAGCACTATTCTGGCTCATTTCAAGACCTGAAACGCCAACCCCACCCGCATTTACCGCTTTAGCTGGTCCGAATTTGATATTTGCTTGAATGAATGCATTGATGGCTTCCTGCTCACAGGGCATGTTAGCAGCCTCAGCAACATAAGTAGTACCGTTCCTTATAAGGGCTTCGGCATCTTTACGGCTAACCTCGTTTTGTGTCGCAGATGGAATTATGCAGTTTCCCTCGACACCCCAGGGTCGCTCTCCTTTATGAAAAGTAATGTCGTTAAATTCGTCAGCAGCCTCGTGAATTCTACCACGCCGTACTTCTTTCAGCTCTTTAATCCAATTGATTTGTTCTTCGGTAAAACCCTTTGCGCAATGAATAAAACCGCTCGAATCAGACATTGTTAAGGGCTTAGCACCCAAATGAAGTGCTTTCTCTGCCGCGTAGGTGGCAACATTCCCGGAGCCTGAGATTAAGACTGTTTTGTCTTCTAGGCCTTCCCCGTGGTGCCTTAACATATTCTCAAGATAAAAAACCGCACCATATCCGGTTGCCTCAGTTCGCATTTTTGAACCCCCAAATTCTAAGCCTTTACCGGTCAGGACACCCGCAAAACGATTTGTAATGCGTTTATATTGACCAAACATAAAGCCGATCTCTCTTCCACCCACCCCTATATCTCCCGCAGGAATATCGGTATCTTCGCCTATATGACGGTACAATTCTGTAACAAAAGACTGGCAGAAACGCATAACTTCAAGATCGGATTTGCCTTTTGGATTAAAATTTGCTCCGCCTTTACCACCACCCATAGGCAAGCCGGTTAAGCTATTCTTGAAGGTTTGCTCAAAACCCAAAAATTTTAATATTGACTGATTAACACTAGGATGGAAGCGGATACCACCTTTATAAGGGCCAATTGCTGAATTGAATTGGACACGCCAACCTCGGTTTGTTCGAATATTTCCCTTATCGTCAGTCCAAGGCACGCGAAATGATATGACTCGTTCCGGCTCAGCCATCCGCTCAAGTATTTGCATTTCGTGATAAATCGGCTTATCCGCAATAAATGGAAAAATAGTAGAAGCCACTTCGAAGACCGCTTGAACGAATTCAGGCTCCCCAGGATTGCGCTTCCCCACACCTTCCATGTACCGATCAAGATAGTTTTGGGTTTTTGCTTCGCTTGCATGAACCTTCGACATACTGATACCCCCCCAACAAGATTTTCCGCTGATTTTTTACAGCTGCTTTCTACCAAATTCGAAGTTAATGACTGAGTGCAAAGGGCTCTCGTTTTATCCCCTAACTGCCGCCTCTCAATCCCAGTACTAACATTATAGCTTGGACACCACGCACTCCGCACAAAATATTCGTATTTTCCAACGGGGCAGGCACCTGTTTTGCTCTTTATGAACTTAATGACAGTGTAGCATATTTATTTATTTAAGAGAGCATTCTGGCGGAGGGACCGGGAATCGAACCCGGGCATGAGTATTACCCCATGACGGATTAGCAATCCGCTGCATTACCGCTCTGCCACCCCTCCTTTTTCTCGACGACTTAACCTTTTTCGTTGTGCCATATCCTTCATAGCCGTTGTGGCTTAATTTATCATAATTGTGTATTTATCAATGGAAATCTCTCAAATGTCCAGCAGACTAAAGACTTACAATGTTTTCTAATTTGAAAAACACCATGGAGGATGGCCACCTAATTTTTGATTTTCAATTAAAGGCGCAATGACAGTGTTACACGAACCGTTGATTATGCAGAAATAAATACTCTTGGCCCGACGCCGCCCAAATTTTTTACAAATTTATTCTCCCAAGACATGCCATGCCTCGTTTTACTGCAGGGCGTTGAGTTAATTTCTTGCACCAACGTTCTCAACAAATGAAATCCTCTAACTTTAGTCGATGACGTGCATGTCTTTGGACCCATGGTATTATAGCTATATCGGCCACCGAATATACGCTGCCTGCAACATACTCTTTGCTTCCCAAACCATCGTTCAAAACTGCATAAAGCCCATGACATTTATTTGAGTAGCGCTCTATAGCGTAGGGCACCTCTTCTTTGGTGCCGTCTAGAAAATGGTGTGCTTGACCAAACAACGGCCCTACTCCACCCATCTACCACATTAACTATTCCAACCCCATAATCCGTTTCCTTGGATCAGTCGGAATCAATTTACCCTCCTTATCGCCCCAATATAATAAGATGGCACCACTCTCGAATACAGAAACTGGTTTGCAACCAGGACCATCATGATCAACGATTGCAGGTATTCGATTATTGGGAAAAATAGCCAAGAAATCTGAGGAGAATTGCTCTTTTCCCATATATTTACAGGCTTCTCGGTATATGGAAGCTCCAACTCCTCCAACATTATTGATACCTTCCGCCCATTCGGGGTAGCCCATAGATACAAATCGACAAATCCCATTCCTGCATATACAGGTATACCTTTAGTATGCCCCTAGCATGTTTCGACCAGAGTGGTAGACTACCGTTTTGATGCTTTACTTATTATGACAAACTAACTCACAGGAGAAAGTACTCCATGCCGGCTTACGTCATAGCTGATATAACTGTAACAAATTCAGAGCGATACAACGAGTATGCTAAAAAGACCCCAGCAACTATCGAAAAATTTGGTGGTAAATTTGTCGTGCGCGGCGGAGAGATTACGGTAATAGCTGGAGATTGGCGTCCACAACGACTTGTGATAATAGAATTTCCTAATATGGCAACACTCAAAAAGTGGTATCAGTCAAAGGAATACCAAAAAATCTGCCGTATCCGCGAGGAAGCTTCAACCGGATCCTTTGTTTTTGTTGATGGTGCGTAAATCATTCCCATTTTGTTGGCCCATCAAGAATACCAACGAACCTAATAGCCTATTTTGCTACAACCTATTTCTGTTGACCAATGAATTTTGAATTCAAAAAAGAACTACCCGGAGGGATATGAAGAATGGCTCAAACCCCAACAGAATTATTGGCACGGTTTATTACAGAGTCTCACTATTCTGATATACCCGACGAGGCCCTAGCTTATGGTCGTAGTTCTTTGTTAGATGCTAGTGCTGTCGGGATCGCCGGATCGGCCTCTAAAGGTGCGAGGACACTCAATTCCGTTCTCCTACCTTACTCAAGCACAGGGGGCGCACAAGTGATAGGCACTGATATGCGTCTGCCTGCTCCATTTGCTGCCATGGCAAATGGCAATACCATTCATGCCGATGATTTTGACGATACATTAGCTGCCGATCCGGTGGCTCAAGGTTATCACGGCTCGACCCATCCCACCGGGCCTCTCCTCTCAACATTACTCGCACTTATTGATAGCAAAAAAACTACTGGCAAGGATTTCCTTATTGCTTATCACATTGGCGTGGAAGTGATGGCAAAATTAAACTCAGCTTTGGGTCCGCGCTCTTTCTCTGCTGGTTTTCACCCAACCGCTCTCATGAGTGCCTTCGGCTCGGCTGCTTCGGCCTCTAGACTAAAGGGGCTTGACCTGCAAACGACAAAAACCGCGCTTGGTATTGCCGCTAGTCATGCTTGCGGCTTAAGGGCGAACTTTGGCTCAATGATGAAACCTTATCACCCTGGCCATGGAGCGATGTCTGGGTTTTTAGCAGTAGAAATGGCTGTGGGTGGATTCACAGCTGCAGCCGATGCTATTGGTGGAGACATAGGATTTCTGAATGCATATGGCGATTCTATTGATATGGCACCATTGGAGGCGCTAGGTTGTCCATGGGCCTATTTGTCGCCAGGAATGTGGATCAAACCCTACCCTAGCGGTAATCTGACCCACCCAGGCATGAGTAGAATCGATGAATTTCTAGAGAAAAATAACGCTCTACGAAACGACGTATGCAAATTAGACATTCAAACCAAACAATCAATTTATGACACGCTAATTCATCATCATCCTAAAACCGGCTTGCAAAGTAAATTTTCTATGGAATTCTGTATCGTTAAAATATTAATTGATGGAGACCTTGGTCTCAGTGATTTTTCTGATGAGGTTGTGCAACGTCCAGATATTCAACATATGCTTGGGAACACCAATTATTCAGCTTTTCCCGATGCGGAAAGCATAAGTTTAGGTTACGAGAACTACACCACTTTAATAACCTTCACACTAAAAGATGGACGGACATTCACTGAGCGTTCTGACTTTGGCAAAGGTTCAGCGCATAACCCATTCTCTTACGATGAGACTGCAGAAAAGGCGCAACGTTGCTCTACCTATAGAGACTGGCCTCAAGAAAAATTTGAATCATTAGTTGAGGGCTGGAAACAGATTGATACGATATCCGACGTTAATGACATAACACAAAACCTCTTTATGTAGTTCATTTCATTCTGCCAATAGGTCGGATTAAGCTGAAGTAAGGCAAACCATACCAAAAATTAATATATTCTGGCATAATAATGCCGGTAATTAAAAAAGCAGAAAAGAATACTGTTTAGGATAGTGACAATGGTGTGGGTAATAATTCTTATCGGACTTATGCTTGGATTTTGGGTTTTTCGAAATTATCCGTTGGCTTTTGCATGTCTCCCCATCCTTCTAATAGTTCTAGCGCTGTCAATTGTGTTTATCGGGGACCACTCACACACTTCTAAAGATGAGGCGGAGGCTGAGAAAGGATATTCAGCAAAACAGTCGTCCACCAGCGAAAGTACACTCAATCCTGAAAATAAAATAGATCCCGGATGGATTATTGAACATCGTGCTGATCCAGCTAATGGACGAAAATATATAGATGCTTTGTCGATACAGTCTGATGATGGAGAGTGCACACTTTCAATAAGACGGGAAAAACTAAACAAAAGATATACGGATATAAACTGTAAGCGAACAACATTTAAACCCTATGAGGATTTGGAGCTACGGTTTGATAATTTGTCTGAGGTATTCTCGATGGATCTTAATTCACATGGAGCCGGGGAAGGAGTTTTTATTCCACAACAACAGATGCCTCTATCCGGCCATCTCAACTATAATAGTTTCCTAACTTTTCTCAGCAATGCATCCGCAATTGCAATTAGCACAACATCTCTTTCTGGCAAATGGGTACGATTTTCACTACCTCCTATGCCTATTGAATATATCAATTTTTCCAGTGGTAACGATACTGACAAATAAAGTGTCAAGCTCAAAAAAATTGTAAAAATCCGTCGCGTAACCTCTTTCCAGTATTAACTTACAGCCATGAAACTAATTCTCTGTGGGCCGCCCACATCAAACCGGATCGCAACACTTGACATTCTGCGCGGGATCGCTGTCTGGTTTATGATCCTGTATCACTTCGTGTGGGATCTCAGCGACTTCGGGTTTATCGATCTGGAATTGTTCAGCAACCCGATCTGGCTTTTAGCGCGAACTGTGATCCTCTCAATATTTTTATTTGTAGCTGGAATTGCGATGGTGCTGGCACATGAAAACGGTCACAACTGGCGCGCATTCTGGCGGCGTTGGATTGGTATCACTGGGGGCGCAATACTTGTTTCGCTCGGAACATTGTTGGTAATGCCGCAAGTCTACGTTTTCTTTGGCGTTCTCCATTGCATAGCTGTAGCAAGTTTCATTGCACTCCCTTTTCTTAAAATTAATTTTTTTATCACCTTTATGATTGCCGTGCTGTTTTGCTTTTTGCCTAGCCTCGCTAGCGACCCTTTTTTTAATCGTGACTGGTTACAATGGATTGGCCTCGTCACTTCGCCTCCTCAGAGTATAGATTATGTTCCAATCTTTCCTTGGGCAGGAATAGTACTCTTTGGTGTCGCGTGCTGCCGTTGGCAACGAACGACAGGGTTTATGTCAATCAGTAATTGGTGCCCGAAAAATTACGTCTCTAAAATTACTCAGTGGGTGGGACAACATTCCCTCATAGTATATATTTTACATCAGCCGGCACTGATAGGAATAATATGGCTCGTGCAGTTAACAATGAAGTAATATGAATGCGTGTTTTTAATGTAAATGTGCGTCCCACAGGCACACTGCCAAAGCATGAACAGCTTGCGTGGATTTTAGCCGAAACCGCATCCGACACGGCGCCATTAGATGGCGCTGCTGCTGAAATGGCGGCGCTTCGCGTGGTAGATAATTTAGGAGTGGCATTAGCCGCGCTGAACGCGCCTTCGGTAGCTAATGCACGATCTGAAGCACTAGCACATCCACGTCCTGGCGGAGCCACTTTGTTCGGTTTAGCTAGCTGTGATACGGTCCATTGCGAGTGGGCTACATGGGCAAACGCAACGGCTGTTCGCGAATTAGACTTCCATGATAATTTTTATGGAGCAGACGTAGCACATCCTGGCGATACCATGTCTGGGATACTTGCAGTCGCGCAACAAATGCGCTGCAACGGAAAACAATTCGTGCAAGGATTACTTACGGCCTATGAAGTTCAAATTGCACTAGCCCACAACATTCCACTTGCTAAAAATCGGCTTGACCACACTGCTCACATAGTTCCATCGGTAATCTGTGGCATTGGAACAATGCTTGGGTTAGAAACTGAAACTATTTTTCAAGCTATACAGCATGGGGTTCAAGTCAGTGCAACCACCGGCCAAGGCCGCTGTGGAGAATTAACTAGCTGGAAAGCAAATGCGCCAGCGCATGCTTCAATGCAAGCAATTCATGCTATTGATCGAGCAATGCGCGGTGGATGTAGCCCGGGGTGTATCTACGAGGGTGAATGCGGCTTTATCGCTTCTTACTTAGAGAATCGTCCCGAGGGATACGACGTGATGCTACCTGATAAAGGAGAGCCGAAACGCCGCATACTTGAAACCTATACTAAGGAACATGCCGCGGGTTATCACGGACAAGTGCCTATAGACCTTGCTATTAACATGCGTGATAAACTTGAACGTGTTGATGAAATACGTAATATAATTCTTCATACAAAACAAAAAACACATAATATGATGGGAGCTGGGTCTGGAAATAAATCTAAATGGGATCCGTCGGCTTCGAGAGAAACACTCGATCATAGCGCAATGTATTGCTTTGCAGTAGCGCTCGAGGATGGGGAATGGCACCATAAAAAGAGTTACTCGGCCGAGCGAGCTAGTCGACCGAGCACGGTTTCACTATGGAAGAAAATCACCACCATGGAGGACACGGCTTGGAACCTTCGGTTTGATGGCCGAGAGCCTTTAGAAAAAGATCACGGAGTTCGTGCAGAGGTGGTGTACAATGACGGTACCGTGATAGAGTCTGAGATGGCTGTGCCCAACGCTCACCCGCGAGGCCAACGCCCGTTTGGGCATACTGAATACATAAACAAATTTTTGCGTCTCACTGAAGATATAATCGCAAAGGCGGAGTCAGAACGCTTTTTAGCAGCAATAAACCGCCTCACTTCACTTACTAACGATGAGTTGTATGATTTCCTACCCGTAACAATTACCTCTCACATTCAGCCTGGTCAGCACAGAGACGGTCTTTTTTAAAACAGGCTTATGAAAATATATAAATGACCACGCCGGGGAATAAAATAATTGCGTAATGTTATAGTAAAGAAACCCCTAATCTCATGGACCGTAATCACATTCATTGTTTGCGTTACGTTGGCGTTAACGATTGACCCTTGGCTAACAAACTGGCTTAAAATAAAGGTTTCCGATAGTTACGCTCACTATTGGCGCATCATCACCGACCTCGGACGTGCAGGTACGTATATAAGTCTTTCTTTTATTTGTTTCATTTGCTTTGCACTGATTATCATCAAGAAGGACCAATCTGAGTTTAGATGGAGCAGCCATTTTTGTGCAGGTGCAAGGAATTCATTATTTGTTTTTTACACACTGGTGATTTCAGGCATCTCAATAAATTTTTTGAAATTTATAATAGGGCGCCAACGCCCTAAGGCTATGTTTGAGGATGGGTTCTATGGTCTGATCCCATTCAATACCAATCACGCAATGAATTCCTTTCCGTCGGGGCATTCACAAACGGGCTGGGCACTTGCAATAAGCCTTTCTCTGATTTTCCCTCGGGCGACACCAGTTTTGATCACATTTGCTACCTTAGTTGCCATCAGCCGAGTGATTCTAACAGTCCATTTTCTCAGTGATGTGATAGCTGGTGCCCTAATTTCAATAATAACTGCAGTTCTACTGAAGCGTCATTTCTTGGATCATGCTAAGATCGATAGCATCACAGGTGCAAACGTTACCGATAAGATCGCTAAAAAATATGGAACGTGGTTTTTGAAACTCATTTTCATAATCTTAAGGATAGGCCAAAATGGCCGTAGGCATATTAATTTAAAAAGTCCAAGAAAAAGAAAAACCAATGAGCTTTAGATAATCTATAGAACGAACCAAAGAGCCTTAATAAATGCAAAAAACTATCACCTTATATGAAAATTTCCGGAGCCTTTTCTACGTTCCATTCTATCTAGCCTTCGAAATTGGCTCTTTTGTTGGAGAGGGTTTATCCATGGAATTTGGCGAATGTGAAAAACCGGGAAAGGGAGCGGAGGCTTCCGCAGGTCGACACGATGCACTTTCTTGGGGCGGACCAATGAGAGTACTTCATTTTCATGACAAAGATCCTTCATGTGAAATGGTTTGTTTTTGTGAGGTCGTTTGTCGCGATCCATTTTACATTGTGAGCAATAAAAAATTTAAAAATTTCGAATTGGGAGACCTGAAAGACATTACACTCGGCAGTTTTAGCGAGGCCGTAACACCTTGGCTCTGCCTACAGGACGACTGTCGAAGGGCTGATATTGATCCCAATACTATTGCTCGTATTTCCACTCAAACGGTGTCTCAAAATATAGAATCTTGGAAAAATAGAGATATAGCGGCAGTGCAATTGCATGAACCATTTGCCGAAATTTTAATTCGGGAAGGTGGACACATTTTGTACCAACAAGCGCACAGAGGCGCATGCTCCTATACGAGCCTTTATGCTAACCGCTCAATGTTAGATGCGAGACCTGATGATATGCAGGCAATAACAAATGCAATGGCGAAGTCTCTTGGCTGGGTGCACTGTCATAGTGCGACAGAAATAGCCAGCGCAGTTAAACCATTTTTTAGGGAATTCTCAGGAGATATATTGACGTCTGCAATTGAACGTTACAAAAAAAATGGCATTTGGAATAAAAGTACGCTGTTAGATGTGGAGGGGTTTGAACGTTTACGTACTGCTTTATTAACCGGCGGCTTAATCAATCGCGTGATACCATATGATGAAGTTGTTGAGACTCGATTTGCCATTCAAACTTAGGGTTTACGTTGGAGGATTGGTATAATGGGCTGTCCTGTTGTTCACTTTGAGATAAATGCTATTGATCGTAAAGAACTCAAAGACTTCTATCAGAGTCTTTTTGGGTGGGAAGTTAAAGACAAAAACCCATTGGGTTATGGGCGTGTGAACACAAAGTCAGATGATAAGGGTATTAGCGGTGGAATTTTTGAGAATAACAACTCCCCCGGAGTTCTGGTGTACATCGAGGTTGACGACCCCGAACAATATCTAGACCGAATAGAAGAGATGGGCGGCGAAGTTATTGTCCCAGCAACAAACATTCCGGGAATGCTTACTTTTGCAATTTTTGAGGATCCGCAAGGCAACAGATTGGGTCTAGTTAAAACTAATTAGTTCCCAAAACAGACGGAGTTCATATCCAACACGAATTGAGCTAGGCACATCTACAATTCGAAAAAAGTTTATCAATTATGCTTACCAACAAAAGGTTACGCTTGCCCCGAGTATGGCACGATACAAAAGTCAAAGATGCGTTGTTTAAGCGTTTTTAAGCTATGCACGATCCGAGGTTTTAATTTTTGTGCGCAACCGTGATAATCGTTGTGACGTATGTTAGGTTTATCCACTCCATGTAAGGTGATGAATGATGACTATTAATGAGTATTGCTTTATCGCAGTGGTCAAACGCGATTGTCCTACTTGTGAGCTTGTGGTGCCAGTACTACAGCAGCTTAGGCATACAGTCGCTAACATAAGAATTTATTGTCAGGATGACCCTGATTTCCCATCCATACCCGGCGGTGTAATCGACGACAGGACCTTGGAGAACAGTTTCAGGTTAGGAGTCGACATCGTCCCTACCCTAATTCTTACCAAAGGAAAAAAAGAGATCGATCGGGTTCACGGATGGAACCGAAGCGACTGGGAAAAAATGACTGGAATTAAAGGGTTGGGTCTCGCACTGCCACCAAATCAACCCGGCTGCGGATCAAAATCGACCGAACCGGGAGTACACGAAAAACTTCAGGCAACATATGGTGAAATTGGATTTAAGTCGCGGAAAGTAGAATTTTCTGAATGGGATGATCCAGTGGAGCAAGCTTACGATAGGGGCTGGACAGACGGTCTTCCAATAGTCCCCCCAACTGACGACAGGATTATTCGAATGCTTGCAGGCATAAATCGTTCCCCCAATGAAAAACTCGGTCTCATGCCCCCAGATTTTCAGGAGTGCACCATTGAAAAGGTTGCGATAAATGCTGTTATGGCAGGGGCCCGTCCTGAGTATATGCCAGTCATTCTTGCCTCGATAGAAGCAGCACTCAATCCGAAATTTACTCTTCACGGAGTATTGTGTACTTTATTTTTTTCTGGCCCGGTAATTATTGTGAATGGTCCCATAACTAAATCTATTGGCATGAACTGGGGTCATAATGTCTTTGGTCAAGGAAATCGCGCTAACGCCACCATTGGCCGCACTTTGCAGCTGGTTGTAAGAAATGTAGGCGGCGGACGTCCTGGCGAGATTGATCGTGCTGTTTTTGGCAACCCTGGCAAATATACTTTCTGTTTTGCAGAAGACGAAACTGACCCAGAATGGGAGCCACTTCATATTTCACGAGGGTGCACAGCGGGCTCTAATGCTGTAACACTTCACCACGGTCATGGCACGCAGGCTTTTGCAGATGACACAGCGCGGTCAGCTGATCAGCTTGCAAAATCACTTTCCATGTCACTGGTCAATGAATTGCACCCAAAAAAGGTTCAATGCGCAAATGTAATCGTCGCCATCTCGCCAGAACATTATAAAATCTATAAGAATGACGGGTGGGGGCGTAAAGATATTGAAGATGCATTACATCACTACACCACCCGACCGGGAGCAGATCTTGTAAAAGGAGCACACGGCATTGATGAGGGAATTGACCCTGAATTAGCTGAAGAAATGGTGCCCAAATTCTGGAGAGACCATGGTATTCTTCTTATCCGCGCCGGAGGAACAGCAGGATTACAAACGGCCATTATAGGTGGATGGGGTGGTGGTCGTAACCGTAATGAGATCCAGCCTGTGACCCACCAATTTTAATTTTTACACAACCGTGGAGTAGTCATGCAGAAACCGCAATTCCTACGAGATCCTACCAGCGAAGCCTCAACAACGCTGCGTAAGCCAACATGTTTTCCAGAAAATATCGAGAAAAGGACCATTGCACTTCTTGATATTGCTAAGGAACGGTCCGACGAGTTTCTCGACCATATTGAAGCTAAATTTACAGAGAAGAGAATTGAAGTGAGGCGGTATCGTAAAGCTAGCAATTCAAAAAACGCTGACTTGCACACCATTCAGTCTATAGTGCACGAGGCAGACATTGTTATTGAAAGTCTGGCAGATTGAGGGTCATGCACATCGTGCAGTTTGCATGATTTAAATGCTCTTGATCAATTAAAGGTGCCTGGTTTACTTGTAGCAACGACCGAGTTTGTGTCAGCAGCAAAGGCGCAAGCGGCATCTCTTGGTTTCGAGCCAGCTACGGTATGGGTAGAACACCCTATTCAAAACCGTACCAAAAAAGAGTTAGAGATGATTGCCTATCAAGCTTTCGATTCAATAATTGAAAACCTCACGTCTGTCGCAACAGAATGAAATCAGATAATGTTAATCAAGCGGTGACCATCTTAGAGGAAAATCGCCTTGCTAATACCGCGCTTGATAAGTTGAATAGCGATGTACGCCCCTTAGATATGGGAGCTGCATACAAGATTCAAAACAGCCTGAATGATAAACTTAGTCGAAGCCGTCTAGGCAGCAGGTCCGGCTACAAAATTGGCTGCACCACTCCAGTTCTTCAGCGGTACTTAGACATACACGAACCCATATATGGCGAGATTTTTAGCTCTACTATTTTCAGAGATACAGCAGTTTTAGATTTAGCTAATTATGTACAATTAGGAATTGAAGCAGAAATGGCAGTCCGGTTAGATACTAATCTTCCCAATAACGGAGATCCCTACGATTTTGAGCTTGTTGTTGATGCCATAGATTCTGTCATGATATCAATAGAGCTTGTTGACGCGAGATATAAGAATTTTGAGGCCTTAGATACGCCCACCTTGACAGCTGATAATTTTTTCAATGCTGGTATCGTTCTAGGTCGACCCATCGCAGACTGGCACAAGCTTGACCTTGCCTCTTTAGAAGCGTTTGTTACACTTAATTCAAAAGAATTAGGCCACGGTAAGAGTTCGTTGATTATGGGACACCCATTAAACGCTCTTACATGGCTTGCTAATAAACTTTGCGAGCAAGGCCGCATGCTACGAGGCGGCAATATTGTCACTTTGGGTTCTATGGTAAAAACTCATTGGGTAAAACCGGGCGATACATTACACCATCATATGGCCGGACTAGGGTCTGTCTCAGTTACGGTAAGAGGTTAATTACTTTTCATGCAAAACTTTTATCAGCGACCCTCTTGCTCAGTTTCGACCGAGCGTCTTTATTCTTGTTAATAAATAAAAAATTACGGAAGGAAAACTAATGTCTTACGAAAGTATGATCGCAGAAATGATAATCTTAGACGGCCATAACAATGATCCCATTCAGGCTTATACTGCCCGCCCAATGGGGCCCGGTCCATTTCCTGGAATAGTACTGATACATCATTTGCCGGGATGGGATGAATGGTACCGCGAAACAACGCGTAAATTTGCACACCACGGGTATGCAGCAATAAGTCCTAATCTTTACGAACGCGCTGGCGAGGGCAGCGCAGAAGATGTTGCAGCCAAAGTTCGTGCGGAAGGGGGTGTTTCAGATGCCCAAATGGTTGGAGATGTTGACGCCGCAATGGACTGGCTTAAATCTCAGCAATTCTCTACAGGTAAAGCAGCCGTTTTTGGCACATGCTCTGGCGGCCGCCACGCCGTAATTTATTGCTCAAAAACAGAAAAAGCGGATGCTTGTCTAGATCTCTGGGGAGGTCGCGTGGTTATGGCTGAGGAGGACCTAAATGAAAAGTTACCTCAAGCTCCTATAGATATGACGGCAGATCTCAACTGTCCGATTCTTGGCTTATTTGGCAATGAAGACCAAGCACCTAGTGCTGAGCAAGTAGATCAACATGAAAAGAAACTTCAGGAACACGGGAAGACCTATGAGTTTCATCGGTATGATGGCGCGGGGCACGGGTTCTTTTATTATAATAGGCCTCTACACCGAGTTGAACAATGCAATGATGGCTGGGAAAAATTATTCGCTTTTGTAAAAAAATATGTTGGATAAATATTTTAGGGAACTTTTAAAATGTGCACATCAATACTTGAACTAGTGGCCTGCAAAGGGTCAGGAAAGAGTCCGGAAGGATGGGTAAACCTTACACATGCTGCAATCTCATATGACCACCCTCATCACGCCATGCTAAATGATGCTGTGACTATAGACTTTGTAAATAAAGGTCTTGGAGCCGGAACTCGAGTAGGTGTTGAGTTGGACTTGAAATCAGCAAAAGCACTTCATAAGGCATTGGAGAAAGTGATTAAAGATGTAGAAGATGATGTCAAGTCACGACCACGCTCTAATGACATCATGAAGGCAGCATAACCTTCGATCGTCTTTCCGAAAACCGGGAGATGTAGTTTAATTCCACGAGAATTACTGCCGATTTAGAGGAAAGGAGTAAGCTTTTGTAAGTTCTTTGGCTACTTTTGCTGCCTAAGCTTTTAACTTATCGCGAAGTAATTCATTTACCGCTTTAGGATCTGCTTTCCCAGCAGTCGCTTGCATTACCTGCCCGACAAACCAACCTATGGCTTTCGAATTGCCGCCTCGAACCTCATCCGCATTTTTCGGGTTTTCCAAAATTACTTTATTTACAATTATTTCGATCTCCCCGGCATCAGTTATCTGACTAAGGCCTTCTGATTCAACAATTTCCTTGGCATCATTACCCGTTTGCCACATTTTTTCGAAAACTTCCTTTGCCGTCCGCCCAGATATTGTACTGCTGCTGATCAAATCGATGAGCCCACCAAGTTTTTCTGCACTAACTGGAGACTTCTTTATTGATAGACCATCTTTTTTAAGATGCCCAAATAATTCACCTGTGATCCAGTTGGCAACTTGTTTTGCATCACGGCTCTTTGCCACAGAATCAAAATAATCACCTGTATCACGCTCAGCCACAAGTACACTCGCATCATAGACACTCAGGCCATAATCATCGACAAAGCGCTTTTTCCGAGCATCTGGAAGCTCCGGGAGGCCTGCTTTTAATTCATCGACATACGCTTGCTCCAAATCCAATGGTAATAAATCTGGATCTGGAAAGTATCGATAGTCATGCGCGTCTTCTTTCGAGCGCATCAGACGTGTTTCGTTACGATCTGGATCATACAGACGTGTCTCTTGGTCTATTAGCCCTCCATTCTCAAGGATTTCAATCTGGCGGTGTGCCTCGAAATTGATTGCTTGACGAACGAAGCGTAAAGAGTTTACGTTTTTTATCTCACAACGCGTGCCAAGCTTGTCACCAGGGTTTCGCACAGAGACATTTACATCTGCTCTCATACTTCCATTCTGCATGTTACCATCGCATGCGTCGATATACCGGAGTATAGAACGTAACTTTGCAATATACGCGACAGCCTCATCAGCTGACCTCATGTCTGGCTTCGACACAATCTCCATCAAAGTTACTCCGGAACGGTTCAAATCAATGTATGATTTGGTGGGATGAAGATCATGTATCGATTTTCCTGCATCCTGCTCCAGGTGCAGACGTTCGACTCTGATAGTCTTAGCACCGCCGTCTGGGAGATCAATTTCAACAGCACCTTCTCCAACAATGGGTAATTCGTATTGAGAAATCTGATAGCCCTGTGGCAGGTCTGGGTAAAAATAATTCTTTCGCGCAAATACTGATCTCAAATTTATGATTGCATTGACAGCTAGACCGGTGCGCACAGCTTGCCGCACACTTTCTTCATTTAAAACGGGAAGCATCCCGGGCATGGCGGCATCTACAAAGCTCACCTGTGCGTTTGGTTCCGCACCAAATTCAGCTGTCGCGCCCGAAAAAAGCTTAGATCCAGCTATAACCTGGGCGTGGACTTCCAAACCAATGACCACTTCCCAATCACCTTTAGTACCTTTTAATAATTCAGCCATTGAAAATCTCTGACTATGTTCCGGCATGCTATTAGAAAATGGAATCGGTATTTAGTAACAATTTTCTCTATTTCTAAAATTTAGTTTCAAAAAACTGTACATTTTCAAAAATATTAAAAATGCGTGCACCTACGGACAAAAAATCAGCCTATTAACCTCCATGTCATGATAAGCAAAAAAACTCATTACATGTTTTAAGCTGCCAATTTTGGTTTCTCTTTGAAATTAGCAGCCAGCTCCAACAAACCAGCCCCTCTGAATAATAATTCTTCATCGAATGGCTTAGCTATTAATTGCAGGCCTAGGGGTAAGCCTTCAGAAGAGAGACCTACCGGCACCGATATGGCAGGTAGGCCTGCCATACTAGCAGGCACAGTAAAAATATCATTTAAATACATTGCTATCGGATCGTTTATTTTTTCTCCTTGAACGAATGCAGCACTGGGTGCTGTCGGGGTTAGCAATAGATCAACACTCTTCCAGCTATTTCTGAAGTCGTCAGCAATTTTGGTGCGCACCTTCTGAGCTTTTAGGTAATAGGCATCGTAGTAACCTGCTGATAGGACATAAGTGCCAATCATTATTCTTCGCCGTACCTCCCGCCCAAACCCCTCTGCGCGGGTATTCTCATACATTTCTTGAAGGTCCTTACCCTCAATACGAAGTCCATAACGAACACCATCATATCGCGCTAAATTTGAGGAAGCCTCAGCGGGCGCTACAATGTAATAGGTGGGCAAAGCATACTTAGTGTGCGGTAGACTTACATCTTTAACTTCCGCTCCGGCCTCTTTAAACCAAGTGATGCCTTTATCCCAAATACATTGAATCTCTTTTGGCATCCCCTCCAAGAAATATTCTTGCGGAACACCCACGCGCACACCTTTTACATTTTTTTTAAGAGCGGCTTCGTAGTCGGGCACCTCTATGTTAACAGACGTAGAATCTTTTGCGTCATACCCAGCCATCTCTCCTAGCATAATCGCGCTATCTCGTACTGTGCGCGTAAGCGGTCCTGCTTGATCAAGGGATGAAGCAAAAGCAATCATACCCCAGCGGGAACAACGCCCATAGGTAGGCTTTATACCAACAACACCGCAAAAACTTGCAGGTTGACGGATTGACCCTCCAGTATCTGTACCAAGAGCCCCCATGACTGCTCGCGCTGCCACAGCCGCTGCAGATCCACCGGATGATCCACCTGGAACTAACTTCACTGTCGGTTCATTGACACGCTGCCATGGGTTTGTCACAGGGCCATAGTAACTGGTCTCATTTGATGAGCCCATAGCAAATTCATCCATGTTCGTCTTACCAAGCATTACGGCACCCGCATTCCATAGATGTTTAGTGACGGTTGACTCGTAACAAGGTGTATATCCCGTTAACATTTTACTCGCAGCGGATGCCAGCACGCCGTGGGTACAGAATAAGTCTTTTACGGCGATTGGAATACCTTCCAGCTTGCCTTGATTACCCGACAAACGTTGGGTGTCTGATTTTTCAGCTTTAGACAATGCCTGTTCGCAAGTTTCAGTAATAAACAAGTTAAGGCTGGAAGTTGCCTCCATAGCTCTGATATGCGCTTCTGTTAACTCTACCGATGAAATATCTCCAGCAATGAGCAAATTTCGAGCTTCAGCGATAGTGAGATCGGTTAAGATCATTATTCGACGACCTTTGGCACAGTAAAAAAATGCTCAACGGCCTCTGGGGCATTAGCAGTAATTCTCTCAGGATAGCCTCCATCATTCGGATTATCTTTCCGCAACGAGGCTGATGCTTGAACGACAGAGGTCATTGGCTCAATGTCATTAGTATCGACTTTATCTAACTCTTCAACCCAATCGAAAATATTTGTTAATTCCGATGCGAGCTCTTCTCTCTCTTCAGCAGATACCTTTATGCGCGCTAAAAGTGCAATTTTTTGAATAATCTTGTGGTCAATACTCATAATCAACGCTATCCCAAAATACCAATCTTCCGTGAAGGCTAACAATCACCCTTGCAGGTATCAATAACAACACCGTAAGCTTTATTATGACAATAGAAAAATTAGTCAATTTAGCCAAAAAAAAACCCAAAAATGGTCGTTGGCTTGGTGTTGACCTCGGATCAAAGACATTAGGACTAGCGATTACTGATCCAAATTTAATTATTGCAACCCCTTTGAAAACACTTCCACGAACTAAGTTTTCAAAAGACCTGCCTTATCTCCAAAAAGTGATTACTGAGTACACTGTAAGCAGTTTTGTATTTGGCCTTCCAACTAATATGAGCGGCGAAGAAGGGCGACGTGCTCAAGCAACTCGTGATTTTGTATCTAATTTATCTACACATATAAGTCTCCCAGTGGTTTTCTGGGACGAACGCCTTTCAACCGTTGCGGTTCAAAGATTAATGATTGATGAAGCTAATCTTAGCCGACAAAAAAGAGCTCGTTCTGTCGACAAAATGGCAGCCGCCTTCATCTTGCAGGGTGCACTTGATGCGTTAAAAAATCATGTATCAGAGACATAAAATCGCAATCCAGATAAATCCCTACAATACAAAAATATTGATTTTGAATTTAAAGACTCTTGCCACCTCAGCTACTTCGCCGTTATACATTGAATTTAATGGAATCTAAGCGGAAAGCGGTTAAAAGTCCGCAAAACCCACCTGCTCGCGCATTTCCCCACAAACATCTTTTGGGGATAGAAGGGCTTAGTCCACAAGAAATTCAAATACTATTAGATCTTGCAGACTCCTATGTTGAACAGAATAGGGCTGAGAATAAAAAAACCGATCTATTGCGTGGGCGCACTCTAATTAACTTATTCTTCGAAAATTCAACAAGGACGAGAACCTCTTTCGAACTTGCCGGAAAGAGACTCGGTGGGGATACTATAAACATGGCTGTTTCCACCAGTTCCATTAAAAAAGGCGAGACGTTAATTGATACCGCAATGACACTGAATGCAATGCATCCCGATATCTTGTGCGTTCGCCATCCGCATTCTGGAGCAGTACAGTTGCTTGCGGAGAAGGTAAACTGCTCGGTAGTTAACGGTGGTGACGGTACTCATGAACACCCCACTCAAGCGTTACTGGATGCACAAACAATTCGGCGAAGGTACGGAAAAATAGAGGGGTTGTCGGTAGCAATTTCCGGTGACGTTTTACACAGCCGTGTCGCACGGTCAAATATGTGTCTTTTGACTACGATGGGTGCAAAAGTGCGCCTCGTCGCCCCACCGACGCTTCTCCCCACAGACGTTGAAAGATATGGCGTAGATATATTTCACAACCTCGAAGATGGAATCTCTGGTTGCGATATCGTAATGATGCTGCGACTTCAAACCGAACGAATGCAAGGTATGTATGTTCCATCGATACGAGAATATTTTCGTTTCTATGGATTAACCAAAGAAAAACTCAATGCAGCTAATCCTGATGCGCTTGTGATGCACCCCGGCCCTATGAACCGCGGTGTGGAGATCGATAGTGAGTTAGCTGACGACATAGATCGATCTCTTATTAGAGAGCAGGTTGAAATGGGAGTAGCAGTACGAATGGCTGTATTTGAAGTTTTAACGCGCAATAAATTGAATAAAGCTCAATGAGCTTGGGGCCGACCATATATTTCAATGTACGTCTCCTCGACCCGGCAACGGGTCTTGACAGTATAGGTGCTCTTCTTACCCAGGATGGAATCGTTGTCGATTATGGTCCTGGGTTAGACAAAAATAGTTTGCCGAGCAAAGCAAGGATGATTGATTGCACTGGTCTATGCCTTTCGCCGGGTTTTATCGATATCCGAGTTCATTTAAGAGAGCCAGGTGAGGAGTATAAAGAAACAATCGAGACTGCTGGGCAAGCAGCAGCGACAGGCGGTGTAACCGCAATGGTATGCCTTCCAAACACACAACCACCTGTTGACGATGTATCTGTAGTGGAGTTCATAGCCCGGCGCGCTCGTGAAGCAAAGCTTGTAAAGGTTTACACTTACGGAACTGTAACTCGTGCGACGGAAGGAGAACAATTAACAGAGATGGGGCTCTTGTCTGAGGCCGGTGCTGTAGCGTTCACAGATGGTACAAAAGCGATCTCAAATGCCATGGTGATGAGTCGGGCCCTCAGTTATGCAAGTGGCTTTGGATTAATCATTGTCCAGCATCCGGAGGAGCCATTCCTTGCTAAAGATGGCGTCATGAACGAAAGCGAGATATCGACACGGCTAGGTCTACCGGGCATTCCAACTGCCGCTGAGGCGATCATGCTAGAGCGCGATATCAGATTAGTCGAAATGACCGGCGGACGTTATCATGCTGCACATATTTCTACTGCAGATGGCGTTGCAATTGTCCGCGCCGCCAAGAATCGAGGCCTCAGTATAACCTGCGACACAGCACCACATTATTTCGCGCTAAATGAAAATGCTATCGGCGACTATCGAAGCTTTGCTAAATTATCACCGCCATTGCGGAGCGAGGACGATCGTCTCGCCGTGGTTAGCGCATTGGCTGACGGCACGATTGATATAATTGCCAGCGACCACTCGCCCCAAGATCAGGAGTCCAAACGACTACCATTTATCCAAGCAGAATGTGGTGCCATAGGACTAGAGACTCTTCTGCCACTTACGCTTGAATTAGTTCACAACGGTGAACTCTCATTGCTTGCCGCATTAGAGAAAATTACTTCAAAACCAGCGACACTCTTCAATTTGCCAGGGGGTAAATTACAGCGCGGAGCGCCGGCAGATATTGTACTTTTTGACCCTAACAAGCCTTGGGTACTTCGAGAAGAGAATTTTTCTAGCAAATCCAAAAATTCCCCGTATGACGGACGACCCGTCCAGGGAATAGTGCACGAAACTATTGTTGATGGTAGAAGCGTTTTCAAATTCGCACCGTAGGATCGACTTTTGGACACTCAATTTTTATCTTTCCTAATCATTGCTTTTATAAGCTATTTGCTGGGGTCAATCTCATTCGGGTTGATTTTTACAAAACTTGCCGGCCATGGTGACATACGAAAGGTTGGCTCTGGTAACATTGGCGCAACCAATGTTCTTCGCACGGGTAATAAATTACTAGCATTGGCAACACTAATTTTCGATGCAGGGAAAGGTTCAGTTGCAGTACTTCTGGCAGGAAATTATGGCAATGACGCTATGAATCTTGCTGCCGTTGCTGTCTTGGTCGGTCATATTTTCCCTGTGTGGCTAAATTTTGCGGGCGGAAAAGGCGTTGCAACCGGGGCAGGCATTTATATCGCCATGTCTTGGCCCGTGGCTGCATGCGCCCTGGGCGCTTGGGTATTCACGGCTGTAATAACAAGATATTCGTCGCTCGCAGCTCTTGTTGCAGTCGGCCTCACTCCGGTGATTGCTTTTTTGTTAGAGCCTAGCTTAATTTCTACGACTGTTCTGCTTGCATTGCTCGTTATTTACCGCCACAGAGAAAACATTGAAAGACTTCTCGCTGGCACAGAAGACAAGATAGGTGCCAGCGCAAACAAAAAAAATTAGCGCTTCAAAAAATGTCTCGATCCGATCATCTTTGAGAAACGAAAAAAACATTATCTAATGAAAGAGTAAGTTTCAGTTTCCCCGCAATTTTTTCATATGTGACATGGTATATTTTCTTTTAGTTTCGCTACAGACGCGTTGCTTTCGCGCATTGTACAGGCACTTTAAGTTACAATTAATTTTAAAACGATCAAACAAAGGCCAGCGTGCCCAGAACCAAATGGAACGTTTTCCTTTTTTTAGAATATTAGCCTGTTCATCAAAATTAGCCTATTCATTGAAACAGTGAAATGCTCAGCTCTACAAAAAATAATATCCGCCATGTTGAATTAAATTTATTTTAATTCGCAAATAAGGAAAATTATTTTTAATCTAACTATATGTTTTTAAATATTTTTTAAGATTAGTCGCTAACTTAGAAAGGTCATAGCCGGATACTTATTTTACAAATCCGTAAATTTTTTGGTGTGCTTTTAGTTGACGAAACGCCTTACCGATGCCAATTCCTAGCGATATCAGTTCTGTTAAAGGCAATCAATGGACGTTGTTATTGTTGAATCGCCTGCAAAGGCTAAAACCATAAACAAATACCTTGGGGGCAATTTCCGAGTATTGGCTAGCTATGGCCATGTCCGAGATCTCCCTGCAAAGGACGGATCTGTTAAACCCGACGATAATTTTTCAATGTCATGGGAAGTGGCAGCAGATTCTAAAAAGAGGGTCGATGCTATAGCTGACGCACTTAAAGGTGCTGAACATCTTTATCTAGCGACCGACCCAGATCGAGAAGGGGAAGCGATTTCGTGGCATGTCCAAGAAGTTTTAGAACAACGTAATGCTCTCAATAATATCACAGTTAAACGAGTAGTCTTCCATGAAATTACAAAAACGGCCGTTCTTGATGCGATTGCGCACCCCCGGGATGTTAATCAAGATTTGGTAGAAGCATATCTTGCACGGCGCGCCTTAGATTATCTTGTTGGATTTACGCTGTCACCTGTTCTATGGCGTAAATTGCCTGGATCACGTTCAGCCGGGCGCGTACAGTCAGTGGCCCTACGATTAATCTGTGAACGGGAATCCGAGATCGAAATATTTAAACCAAAAGAATATTGGTCAATAACAGGCAGCTTTAAAACCTCATCCGGAGACAAATTCGATGCGCGACTTACTCACTTCAAAGGGAAGCGCCTAAAACGATTAGATATAACTAATAAGAAAAGTGCGGATGAAGCAAAACTCGCAATTGAACAACGAAAGTTCCAAATCGGTGAGATCGAAAGAAAAACCGTGCGCCGCAATCCAGCACCGCCTTTTACCACCTCAACGCTGCAACAAGAGGCGAGCCGTAAGCTTGGCTTTAGTGCTTCACGCACTATGCAAACTGCCCAAAAACTTTATGAGGGCATTAACATTGACGGAGAAAATGTCGGCTTAATTACGTATATGCGAACAGACAGCGTAACTTTGAGCAATGATGCAATATCTGCTAGTCGTAAATTGATTAAAGAAGATTACGGGCCTTCATATCTGCCTGACAGCCCACGGATTTATAAGACAAAAGCAAAAAATGCCCAAGAAGCTCATGAGGCCATACGCCCGACCGACTTTCTTCGGCGACCGCTCCAACTAGCCCAGTTGCTTGATGGTCCTCAACTCAGCCTCTATGAATTGATTTGGAACCGCACCGTAGCCTGCGAAATGGAAAGCGCAGCCTTTGATCAAGTAGCAGCCGACCTTGCCTGCTCGGATAGAATGGTAACACTTCGGGCCAACGGATCGATATTAAGATTTGACGGTTTTTTAAAACTTTATAAAGAAGGTGAGGACGATAGATCAGGCGAGGATGACTCTGATCGACGCTTACCTTCAATGGAGAAGGGGCAGGCCGTGCAGCAACAGAACGTTGTGAGCACACAGCACTTTACTCAGCCACCACCTCGTTATACCGAAGCTAGCTTAGTAAAAAAAATGGAAGAACTCGGCATTGGCCGACCATCAACGTACGCCTCCATCCTCAAAGTACTTCAGGACAGAAACTATGTCATTCTGGATAAACGTCGATTTGAGCCTGAAGATAGAGGGCGTGTAGTCACTGCTTTTCTGGCAAATTTTTTTAGAAGATACGTTGATTATGATTTTACAGCTGATCTCGAGGAACAGTTGGATAACATATCAGGCGGTACGCTAGATTGGAAAAAAGTATTAGAAGATTTCTGGGTTGCCTTTTCCGTTGCGGTTGATGGAACCAAAGAATTACGCATCTCGGATGTGCTCGATCGTTTAGATGAGGACCTTGGCCCACATTTCTTTGGAGAAGGTGCCGAAGGTGAGCTAGCGCGAAAGTGCCCTGCCTGTGAAGACGGGCGTGTTAATCTTAAAATTGGCAGATATGGAGCCTTCATCGGTTGCAATAATTATCCTGATTGCCGATATACCAAGCAACTAGCGGTCGCGGGGAGTGACTCGGAAACCGCTGACGGCGACGCAGCAGTTGCAGCTGGCCCAAAACTTCTTGGAATAGACCCAACGACTAACCTTAATGTTACACTTCGGAAAGGCCCCTACGGTTTTTACGTACAACTCGGTGACGAATTAGAAAAAGAAAAAGGAAAGAAAGCACCCCCGAAACCAAAACGTGCATCGGTGCCACGTCATATGGATCCAGCAGCACTCGATCTTGATGCGGCTTTGGGATTACTTTCGTTGCCGCGTGAAGTTGGCCCACACCCAGAGACAGGACGAATGATTACCGCCGGAATTGGTCGGTTTGGACCTTACATAAAACACGGTAGTATTTACATTTCTTTAAAAGAAGATGATGTATTGTCAATCGGTCTTAACCGTGCAGTTACTTTGTTTGCAGAGGCTCCTAGCAGCGGTGCCCGCGAAGTGGGGGACCACCCGCGCGATGGCAAGCCGATAACAATACGGAAAGGACGTTGGGGCCTATATGTTAAACATGGACGGGTAAATGCGTCTCTTCCTGACACAACAGAGCCTGACGATTTGACTATTGAGCAAGCAGTTATATTACTTGACGACCGAGCGAAGAAAGGACCACAGAAAAAAGCAACCACGAAAAAAAAGCCGAAAAAGAAAAAACAAAAATCCACCAAAAAACCATCTTCCAAGGCTGGAGCAAGGTTAGTTAAAGATACGGTCGGACAATAATTTTAAATGACGGACCATAAAAACTCGCAGCTTCCCACTCGCGATCAAATACTCGAATTCATATTAAATAATGGTAGAACCGTAGGACGACGCGAAATAGCGCGCACCTTCGGCCTTCGAGGGGCTGACAGGAATTGGCTGCGGCAGGAGCTTAAAAACCTCAAGAAAGAGGGGCTGATTGGAGGCGATCGACGTCGTATGACAAGACCCGATGAAATTCCATATGTCATTGCAATTGAAGTGAGCCACATTAACAGTCACGGAGATGCAATCTGCATACCCTTAAAACAGGATAGGCGACTATCACCGGCCATCATTTACTTATCAATACGCCCAAATAATCCTATCAATCCCGGGGTCGGAGACCGCTTTTTAGCCAGATTAAAAAAAATGCAGGATGGTAGCTATGAAGCTGCACCCATAAGAGTTCTTCCGTCCACACCAGTAAAAATTATTGGTTTAATACATGCAACCACAAATGGCGCAACTATAACCTCGATAGCGCGGAGTGATCGCCAAGATCTCTTCGTAAAAAAAGAAAATTTGCTTGGCGCTACTGACGGCGATTATGTCGTTGCCCAACGCATTTCGCATAATCAACGCGAAGGACGCGTCATAGAGAGACTTGGTGCTGAGAGCGAACCTCAGATTGTCAGCGTTTTAGTGTTGAAGTCAAAAAATATCCCGATAGATTTTGATGCTGAGACAATGGCGCTCGCAAAATCAAAGACCGTTCCAGAGATTGGTACCCGTCGTGATTTTAGAAAAACACAATTTGTAACGATTGATGGAAATGATGCACGTGATTTTGACGATGCTGTTTGGGCAGCACCAGACACAGCAAAGAACAATCGGGACGGCTGGAAACTACGGATTGCGGTAGCAGATGTCGCCTATTACGTGCGGGAAGGGGATGCACTTGATAAGGCGGCTCGCCTTAGGGGCAATTCAATTTATTGCCCAGACCGAGTAGTTCCCATGTTACCCGAGCCTCTATCAAACGGTTTATGCTCCCTCAAACCGAACGAGGACCGTGCCTGCATCGTTGCTTGCATAACAATTGATGCCAAAGGCACAATTATTAAAAAGAATTTTGTGCGGGGCCTGATGCGTTCAGTTGCGAGATTGACCTATGAACAAGTTCAGTCAGTTTATGACGGCATTCCTGACGAAGAAACCGGTTCTCTGACAAAAAAGATTATAAAGCCGTTATATGGAGCATTTGATGTGCTTAATCGAGCACGCCAAAAGCGCGGGGCCCTCGAATTAGAACTACCAGAACGAAAAATAGAGTTTGATAAAACTGGACACGTTCATGCCATCAACGAGCAGCAACGCCTTGACAGCCACCGCATGATTGAAGAATTTATGATAACCGCTAATGTAGCAGCCGCCGAAGTTCTGGAACATAATTCTGAACCAGTAATGTATCGTATCCACGACCGCCCAACAGCTGATAAGATCGAATCGCTCGCCGAGGCTGCAAAAAACCTTGGTTTAAAATTCAAAAAAACTACCACGATCGATCCCCGCTCTTTTTCTTTACTGGTAAAAAACGCGCACAAGAAAAATATCTCAACAATTGTAAACGAAATCGTTCTACGAACCCAAAGTCAGGCTGTATATGGTCCGTTGCGGATCGGTCACTTTGGATTAGGCCTGAAAACTTATTGTCACTTCACTTCACCCATTCGGCGATACTCAGACATATTAGTTCATCGTTCATTGATTACAGCTCTCAAATTGGGTAGTGATGGCCACTCCTCTGGATTTGCGCAAAACTATTCCGCCATAGGTGAAGAGATTTCAAAAACCGAACGCAGGGCCATGGCTGTTGAGCGTGAAGTTAAGAGCCGGCTGATAACGGGTTTCATTGCAGAAAGAATAGGCGCAGAATTCAAAGCACAAATCACAGGGATTACTCGCTTTGGAATATTTGTCCGCTTAAATGATAACGGAGCAGAGGGGCTCATTCCAATTGGGACACTTCCGGGAGATTGGTACAATGTTGACAAAGCCGGTCTTAAAATGACAGAGGAAAAAACCGGCATCCACTTTTATCTCGGTGAAACTGTTGATGTAAAATTGGTAGAAGCATTGCCAATAACAGGAAGCCTAAAATTTGCTATTGTGGCGAAGAATGGAACGGCGTACAGCTCGGGGAAGCGAAAATCGCGGCACAAGAGACACCGTAAAAGTAGTCATTGAATTATTTGCCGGTCAAATTCATGTATTTTAGATATTTCCACCTAAGCCCAAATTATTCACCCCACTGCCACTGTTTCTCTGTAAATACGCAAACCAAGGGCTCGGTAAGATTTCGTCCAAAGCAGCAGTTGTGTGGCTAATGAAGCGGCGAAGTATACTTTGTTTACTGACACTCATAACCGTATTAGCAGGATGCGTTACGCAACATAGAGTGGAAATTGACGAAGTTCGCGAAAACCGTCTCCGCATGTTCACTTACACTATCAATAAAATCGATAAAGTGTATCTTGAGAAAACACAGTTATTAAAATTAGCAATCGCTGGCCTCGATGGACTAAGTCAAATTGACCCAGATTTTTATGTTTCTCAAAAAGGGAATGATTTAATCATTTCCATTGGAAAGGCTGAAGCCTACAGGAACAGGATACCCACAACGCCCGCACAATGGGGATATTATCTTGCCGAGGCACTCGAGAAAGCCTCAACCTTATCACATCATATTGCCAAGGCAGACGACGAAAATATTTTCAAATTATTTTTTACTAATATTCTTGATAAACTCGATAAATATTCGCGCTATGCCTCCGCAAAAAAAGCTGCTGCCAATAGGGTTCAACGACAAGGTTTCGGCGGTATTGGTGTAAGGCTCAAGCGTCACCCCGCGGGAGCTAAGATTGTCAAATTGATTGATGGACTTCCTGCAGCGCATTCAAGTCTCCGCGTCAAAGATGTTATAACAATGGTAAGCGGAATAAACATCGCCGGTGCGTCCATTCAAAAAATACAAAACTTAATACGAGGGCCACTTAATGTCCCTGTATCGCTTCGAGTTCGACGGGGAACAGTTTCTTCGCCAAAGCGCTATTTATTAGATCGCGCCCGAATCACAGCCGAAACGGTTTTTGTCACACAATATGAGAATGTCAGCTTCTTACGTGTCGCCAGTTTTAATAGGAAAACATCTGGGCGAATTAAAGAGTTGATAGAACAAATCTTGCGGCACAGAGGTAAGAAACTGCGTGGTATAGTTCTTGACTTACGCAACAATTCCGGTGGTCTTTTTAATGAATCAGTAAAAATAGCAAACCTATTTTTGGAAACCGGACGGATTGTATCTACCAAAGGAAGACACCGAAAAAGTATCAAGACTTTCAAAGCGACGGCTGGAGACATCCTGAAAGGGTTACCCATGATAGTTCTGATAAATGGCGCAACAGCATCCTCAGCAGAAATCCTCGCCTCAGCTCTACAGGATAATGCCCGGGCAGTAGTTGTAGGAACCTCAAGCTTTGGCAAAGGAACGGTTCAAACCATCTTGCGCCTACCAAATGATGGTGAGCTCATTCTCACTTGGGCCTTACTTCTCGCTCCGTCCGGTTATTCGCTTCAAAAACTTGGAGTGTTCCCGTCCATATGTACATCGGGAGAGTTGGCTGGGCCGAAACTTTTAAAAGCTTTTGACCCTAATAACTTTTTTTCTTTTAAAAAATTCCTTCAAATGCGGCGAGCGCTGAATTCGCAAGCCCTTGATAACGGGAAATTAATTAGAAAAGTATGTCCGTGGAAACCAAAACAAAAAATTAGCCCTGATGAACAAGTTGCAACCATGATACTAGAATCCAAAACTAAATATTCCCAAGCTATAAATCTGGCAAGATTTACATCAATAAATCAGTTTCCGTAAACCAAAGACAACATATCGGATAGGAGAATGGAAAACATTTCAAAAGAGCAAAACCAAAAGCCAGCAGTACCACGTGACGCGGCCAGCATTATAGTCGTGCGCGGTAAAGATAAGAATCCCGATGTCCTTGTAGGAAGAAGACCAAGCACGGCACGTTTTATGCCTAATGTCTGGGTGTTTCCAGGCGGAGCACTTGAAACAAGTGATTTTGAAATCACAACACCTTTCAGCCTCCGTTCTGGCGTTTCATCGCTTTTAACACGAACAAGCAAACCGGAAGTAGCTCACGCGTTGGCTTGGACCGCGCTACGGGAAATGTATGAGGAAACCGGACTATTTATTGGGCGGAAAAGCTCCTTAAACACCCCACCAATAAGTGAAGCCCAATCAGCTTACAATGAATCGGGGCTGGCTCCAGACTTATCTGCTCTGGACTATTTGATGCGTGCATGCACACCAGAATACCAGCCCATTCGTTTCAATACTCGTTTTTTTATCGCTGACGGTTCAGCTGCAAGCGGTCAAATACGTCAAACACCTGAATTAGAGGAAATTTCTTGGGTGCCACTCGATAATCTAATTCAAATGAAGGTTGCAAGTATCACAGAAATAGTGATTAAGCAGACACAACTGTATTTGCAAGAGAAACCAGCCCCGGATTCTAAGCGTAAAATTATGTTTTTCAGTGCAGACATGGACCATAATAGGATTTGGCGTGAGGAGTAACTTTGATGAATTGCCTTGACGTGCAAGGAACAGGAGCGTATCCCGCTAGGATGAATTACAATATGGATTTTTTCTGGAACGGGGATAGGTACAAAATATGGCGAAATCGGCAACTATTCTTATAAAACTCGAAAGCACTGCGGATACTGGTTACTATTACGTTACAAAAAAAAATCCCCGCAACCAAACCGAAAAACTCGAATTTCGCAAATACGATCCTGTAGCTCGCAAGCATGTCCTTTTCAAAGAGGGACGTATCAAGTGAGCCGAGAGAACCTGGGACAGTATTGACTAAAAAAGGTCCTACTAAGGTATTGAGTGACGATCACAAATGTTCATTAGGTAGTGGTAAATATTCTATCTGCCTTTCGATTTTTTTATCGAGAAAACCCTTATCCATGTTAGTAATCGATTCAAAGTTTTGGCGCTTGATACTTGCAATTTAACAAGCAAGCCAAAAGGTACGCTGCCAAATATCGTTTTATAATACTAGTCGCATTTCAAACATTCTTATGTTCAAATTCAGCTTTAAACGGAACCGGCCAGTTCAATGATTTAATACGTGGTCTCGATCACTGTGCATGCGGGGAATAACTGCCGTTTCTTCGAAAACTTGAGATCTTATAGACTCGAGTGATCTTTAACGCCTATCAATTAGCTTATTACCCCACGCTTCATAATCTGTTTTTTGGCATGCAAAGGTAAGTTACAGTGCAGCAGTGTCTCATAAAAATATGGCAAAGGATATGAGTATAGGGGTGCAAATTAATAACAACCAAACCTCGCTTTGTCGCGAATGTTTTTATCAATTTGATCACACTACCGATAAGAAATGCGACCGATGCCCGGCTTGCACGTCACCGCGAGTTACAACGCATCCTGAACTTAAGACCCTCACTATTGCCCATTTAGATTGTGATGCATTTTATGCTGCAGTTGAAAAACGAGATAATCCTGATCTCGCTAAACGCCCTTTGATAATAGGTGGAGGCAAACGGGGTGTCGTAGCGACTGCTTGCTATCTGGCGCGAGTATATGGAGTGAGATCCGCCATGCCTATGTTTAAAGCACGGGCCGCTTGTCCCCATGCGGTCATAATAAAACCTAATATGGAAAAATATAAGGCTGTAGCTGCAGAAATTAGACAGTTAATGAGCTATCTTACTCCGTTGGTGCAGCCAATCTCTATCGATGAAGCCTTCCTTGACCTAAGCGGCACCGAAAGAGTTCACCGTATGTCACCTTCCGAGTCTATAGCGCGATTAGCGAAACGTATAGAAAATGAAACTGGAGTCACTGCTAGCGTGGGCCTGAGTTACAATAAATTTCTCGCTAAAATTGCTTCCGACTTAGATAAACCTCGTGGCTTCGCGATAATTGGAAAAGCAAATGCTTTGGATTTTCTCGCACCTAAGCCAGTTACTTTACTTTGGGGTGTTGGCCGATCCCTAGCTGCCAGACTACGTCGCGATGGAATTTCACAAATAGGACAACTGCAAAAATTATCAGAACAAAAGTTAGTTTCGAGATACGGATCAATAGGCACGCGTTTGTTCCAATTTTCGCGAGGGGAGGATGACCGCCTTGTGATCCCTGACCAAGAAACAAAAAGTATCTCTGCTGAAACAACATTTACAAATAACACTAATGCTTTTGAAGATTTGGAAGAAAGGGTTAACCACCTTTGTGAAAAGGTCTTAATAAAATTAATTGAAAAAGGTTTTGCTGCTGGATCAGTAACCTTAAAACTTAAGCGTGCCGATTTCTCACTTCTAACCCGCACACGGCGCTTGCAGAGCCCCACGCGGCTCCTAGGGTCATTGCAAAAAACTGCGGTAGATATTCTCAAGAGGGAGGCTGACGGCACGTATTTTCGGCTTGTCGGGGTCGGTGCCGCAAATCTAACCAAGGAAACCAAAATGGATCCACCAGATCTTTTCAACAACTATAATACTGACGCTGCTCGGATTGACACCGCAATGGATGCTGTTAGGTCTAAATTTGGGAGCACAAAGATAAGAAAGGGAACCGATTAGCACACAGGCCTTTCCAAGGCTGCAAAGGCGATCATCTCGCCGCGAAATTTTAACTCGCTAAAATTAAAATATAAAACTGGTGCAATGCCGTTGGCTTGGTAGAAAACTTTTACCTCAGCATCCGGCAAAATATCCGCCTTCAAGTTAGCGCCCGCTGAAGGAAAAAAAGAGAGTTTCACTGGGTATACCGACTTGGGATCATAACCCTTGACGAGTTTCTTTAGCTTCATGGCCTTTTGCTTTGGAAAAAAGATCGCCGCAACCGCAGCAGAACCCGCTGGATCACCTCCATCAAAAACAAGCTGCCGGCTGAACCGAGTAACATTTGACGCTCTTTTTAACAGCAATAGAGTATGATGTGATGGAAACATAGTCCCACGATCCAACAAGACTTCTTTACCTTTAGGATTTTCATAATAAACGCGGCCCGGGCCTCCAGACCCATCCAAAATAGCCTCACCCACATATTTTTCGGTTTCTTCACCATTTGCTCCACGACTTATGTTAAATCGGAAACGTAATCCATCTTCAGATTCCCATGTGACCGATATAGCCTTGAATTTTATGGTTTTATTTTCCGGATAGGTAAGCTCTAGGAATAGTCTTTGCTCGCTAGTCCAACCATCACAACGGCGCTTCCAATTATAACTCATAAAGCCGCTCGCATGCACAAGTTGACTGCCAGAAACTACGTCTTCGAGATCCAACTCATATGCAGCTTCGTGAGGCAATATTTTTTTTGCAATATCACTTAATTGGTTCGCCACACCTATCTTATAATTAAACAACACAAAAACAAATAAAATGCCAATTTTGATTTTTGACTCGAACACAAAGAAGAACATATGAATAAATCGCACTTTTGGGTGGCTAATACTAATCATTAACTTTCAGGGGCATCTTTACTCGCAAATGTAATTCCTCTAGATGCGACTGATCCACAGAATTGGGTGCACCCATCATCAGATCTTGTGCCTGTTGGTTCATAGGAAAAGCAACTACTTCGCGTATATTTGGTTCATCAGCAAGAAGCATGACTATGCGGTCTATTCCAGGAGCAGAGCCACCGTGGGGAGGCGCCCCAAATTTTAAGGCATTCAACATACCACCAAAACGTTCTTCAACAACGTCAGCCCCGTAACCAGCAATTTCGAAAGCCTTGTACATTATTTCTGGCAAGTGGTTTCTTATTGCACCTGAGGAAAGCTCAACCCCATTACACACGATATCGTATTGAAAAGCTTTGATCTCAAGTGGATCTTTCGTCTCCAATGCTTCCATACCACCCTGCGGCATTGAAAAAGGATTATGACTAAATTCGATTTTCCTTTTTACCTCATCAAACTCATACATTGGATAATCAACGATCCAACAAAAATCAAACCTTCCCTCCTGAATTAGTTCAAGAGATATTCCGATACGGTTCCTTACAAGCCCCGCGAAACGTGCGGCGTCATTCGGATTGTCACATATAAAGAATACGGCATCGCCATCGACCAATCCAAGAGCTTCTTTGAGTTCAAAAAGTTGATCCTCCTCCAAATTACGAGCAATAGGCCCTTTTCCACCACCTTCAATGAAAATGATGTACCCAAGCCCCGCCGCACCTTCTGATTGCGCCCATTCGTTTAATTTGTCAAAAAAACTTCGCGGCCTGTCGCCTGCACCAGGTCCCGGCACCGCCCTAACTACCGCGCCCTTCTCGATAGCATTTGCAAAGATACTAAAATTTGATCCTCGAAAAGTGTCAGTTACATCGACGATGACCAAAGGGTTACGCAAGTCTGGTTTATCGCTACCATATTTCAGAAGCGCTTCATCATAGGGAATGCGAGGAAACGGTGTTTTTGTGACAAGACGACCATCTGCAAACTCTTCAAAGACGCCCGCTATGACAGGTTCAATCGCCTCAAAAACATCCTCTTGGGTCACAAAGGACATCTCAAAATCTAGCTGATAAAATTCGCCGGGAGATCTATCCGCGCGCGCATCCTCATCTCGAAAGCACGGAGCAATTTGAAAATACCGATCGAAACCTGCAACCATTAGTAACTGTTTAAATTGTTGCGGTGCCTGAGGTAAGGCATAAAACTGCCCAGGGTGAAGACGGCTAGGAACAAGAAAGTCTCGTGCACCCTCCGGAGAGCTGGAAGTAAGTATCGGAGTTTGGTACTCACTGAATCCACTCTCTATCATGCGCCTACGTATTGACGCAATCACAGCCGAACGTAAGATTATATTACGGTGTAATTCTTCACGCCTAAGATCTAAGAACCGATATTTAAGGCGTATATCTTCGGGGTAGCCCGCATCCTGATTAACTGGCATTGGTAACAATTCGGCAGAAGCTTGGAGCGTGAACTGTTCTATCCAAACTTCAACCTCACCACTAGGTATCAAGGTATTTACCGTCTCATTTGAGCGTTTTTTGACCGACCCAGTGACAGTTATTACCGATTCAATAGATAAGGCTTCAACTTCAGCAAAAATGTTACTAGAGGAATCAATTACACATTGGGTAATTCCATAATGATCGCGCAAGTCTATAAAAAGCAAATTCCCGTGATCCCGCGTCCGGTGAACCCAGCCCGACAAGCGTACTTTTTGGCCGGCATTTGCGGTGCGCAACTGATCACAATTATGTGTACGGTAAAGATGCATATGGGGTATCAATGTCGCCTTAATCACTGTAAGCAAGGGGCATTAATTCTAGCGTCTTGTCAAGTTTAACACGTTAGATAATGCTTTTTATTGACGGGAAATTAAATGGGTGTAGCCTCTCATCAGTATGCCAATTATACCAATTACTACTACTGACGCGCTTGCAATCTTTTGCAAACGCCAAAAGAACGCAGAATTTCTGACAGTTGACACAGAATTTATGCGCGAAAAGACTTATTATCCTATCTTATGCCTTATCCAGATTGGCGGGCCTGCCGAGGCAGCAATTATAGATCCCATGGCCACTGGTATAAACCTCGAACCAATACACGATCTTATGTGCGATAAGTCAATTCTAAAGGTTTTTCACGCCGCAAGACAAGACATGGAAATTTTCTATTATGAAATGGGAGAGTTACCCTCTCCAATATTTGACACACAACTAGCAGCGATGGTGTCAGGGTTTGGAGACCAGATTGGCTACGAACCCTTGGTGGCCAAGATTACTGGCGTACGGATGAATAAACAGTCGCGGATCAGTGATTGGTCGCGCCGCCCTCTCACTCCCCAACAACTAACTTATGCCCTCGGGGATGTTACGCACCTTCGGCCCGTCTATGAGAATTTGAATAGTAGCCTCATAGAGAGTGGACGCAGTCATTGGCTTGACGAGGAGATGGCAGTACTGACAGCAAAAAAGACCTACTCAGCAAATCCAATTGATGCATGGCAACGCATCAAAAGCAGAAATAATGAGCCACGGTTTCTAGCAGTTTTGCAAGCCGTTGCGGCTTGGAGGGAACGCGAAGCACAAAGGCGTGACAAACCCCGCAATCGAATCGCTCGCGATGATACACTTCTTGATCTTGCCGGCCGGGCCCCAGGCAATTTCGAAGATCTGAGCCGCACCAGAGGTCTTTCTCCTAATTTTGTAAGAGGCAAAAGTGGCGAAATCCTCCTGTCAGCAATAGCTGAAGGTCAATCAGTTCCTGAATGTCGGGCTCCCAGAAAGAAAATTAAACCACCACTTCCGCAAGGCGTTGGTCCAGTAGCCGAGTTATTGAAAGTAATTCTGAAGCGTTGCAGCGAAGAAACCGGTGTCGCAAGCAAGCTCATAGCCACGGTTTCAGAATTGGAACAAATAGCGGCAGATGACAATGCTGATGTACGTACTCTCAAAGGTTGGCGAAAAAAAATATTTGGAAATCAGGCGCTTGCACTCAAGCGGGGTGAAATTTCAGTAACCATTGAAAAAAACCTCATCAAAGTAATTCCAAAGTGCAAAGTCTAATGTTTATGAGATTTTTGCCTTTTGTTTTTCTTCTTTTTTTTTGTGGAGAAACTTTCGCGCGTCAAAGTCCAAAACCATTTGAGATGCCAATAGATTGTAAATTCGGAAATAATTGTGACCTTGTCTTATTCGTTGATCATGACAAATCAGCCAAGTGGAAGGACTTTCAATGCGGCAATTTAAGCTACAATAACCATCAAGGCACTGATATTCGACTTCGCAGCATTAAGTTAATGCAACGCGGCGTAGATGTTTTAGCTGCAGCTAATGGCCGAGTGATTAAAGTACGCCGCGGGCTTCCAGATGTTTCTTTTAAGGCCATTGGCCATGATATCATCGTACGACGTGGTCTTGGCAATGTTGTTATCCTTGATCATGGAAAAGGATGGCGAACAATTTATGCACATCTCAAAAATGCCAGCATTCGTGTAGCAACAGGTCAGGAAGTCAAGGCTGGTAACGTCCTCGGTCAAGTAGGAATGTCTGGTCTTTCCGAATTTCCCCACTTACATTTCGCTGTCCAACGTCGAGGGAAGGTTGTAGATCCTTTCGCCCCCAAAATATCAGATAATAATAAAAGTTGTGGCATCGAGCAAAAAACTCTGTGGAGCGCGAAAGCTAGGGCTCAATTACGCTACAAGGAGGCATTCATCCTTCAAGCAGGCTTTAGCGATAGTACCAAATTCAATCGTGTTGCATTGACTTATGGATTAGACATTAAAGAAAGGATGGGGCGAAAATCTCCAAACTTTGTGTTTGCTATTGAGTTTGGTGGTGGAAGGCCCGGGGATGAATATGAAATTAGTTTGGTCTCCCCAAGAGCGCAAAGAATAGCATTTTCGAAGAAAAAAATCACACGAATTACCAATATTAAATTCGACTTTGTAGGGCGTAAGGGCTATGGACGAATATGGCCGAAAGGCACTTATAAGGGAATATTTGAGCTTTTCCGTACCGAACGAGGACTACGTCGAAAAATTCTTCGAACCGAGCGCACAATTGAAGTTCTGTAACTTTAAGCTGTTTGTCGTGCAAGCACTTCCCTAGCAAGTGGCACTGTTATTCGACGCTTTTCAATCAGGGCAGCCTCATCCAAAGCAGCAACCAACTTGCTAGCAGCCTCAAAAGTACGCTCCATGCGTGCCATTAAAAAAGTAAGAACTTCAGGGTCAACACTCAGCTGACGATCTGTGAATTGCTTCAGCATTACAGCACCTACTAATGCATCATCTGGAATGCCAATACCTACTGTGGGTGCTGCTTGCAACCGTGAGCGAAGGTCGGCAAGCCCAACAGCCAAACGGGCTGGTGGATCCTCAGCGATTATTAGAAGGTGGCCTCCTTTTTCAGCTGTGGTGTTGTATAGATGTAGGAGCGCCAATTCATCAAAGGGAGATTTTAGAGGATCAATCAAGACAAAATTCTGTTTCTCCAAGTCGGCTGTTGTCTGAACCGTAAGGTCTTCAATTTGCAATCTATCTGCCCCAGACCGTGCGCACCAAATATGACCAAGGTGGCTTTTACCAGACCCGACCGGACCAAAAATAAACAATGCGGGAGCCGGCCAATCAGGCCACCGGTCTACCCAAGCGACAGCATCTTTATTGCAAGGTGCTACAAGGAAATCACTGCTGCCAGCGGCAGAACGATATCCGAAGTCCAACGGTATCTGAGATATTGGTGCCAATACAACCCTATTGCGGTTTCGGAGGATTGGGTTTTTCCGGTAATTCTCCAGCATAAAGCCCACTACGCAAGTAGCAATCGAGAACAAAGCGCACAAGTACGCCAATCACGGCGGCCACTGGCACAGCTAACAGAATGCCAAGAAAACCGAAAAGCGCGCCGCCGGCCATCAATGCAAAAATAATCCAAACAGCGTGCAGACCGACCCGATCGCCAACTAGTTTTGGGGTTACAAAGTTACCCTCCATTATTTGTCCAGCAGCAAACAGCAGGCCGACTGCTAGTATTGGACCATATGAGTCAAATTGTGCAATAGCAAGTCCTAGGCCCACAAGTACTCCCGCTAACATTCCAAAATATGGAACGAATGAAACCATACCCGTACCAAGACCAATAATCAGCCCAAAATCGAGACCAATAATCATTAGTCCTACGGCATAAAATATTCCTAAAATAAGGCAAACCATGAATTGGCCACGCAGGAACCCCGATAAGGTGTTATCTATCAAACGGATCTGTATTTGTATTGTCTTCCGATACGCTGGTGGAAGATATCCATCCAATCGACTAATTATTTTATCCCAATCTCGGAGTAAATAGAACGCAACGATGGGCGTTATTGCTATAATAGAAATTATATTTAATGCTGTTTCAAGGCCACTTAGAAGGCGAAGTATTACACGCCCTGCGATAGCGGCTGCATCTCCAATATATTGACCAAAAATTTTCTCAATTTCGCCTGTACCATCAGTGTCGAATTGGGTCATCAAATAGGCTAACATAGGCATAAATTTGATCTCTAAGATCCGGATATAACCGGGAACTTTCTCGATGAAGTCTGTAATCTGATTAATAAGAAGTGGCGCTAAAAGTGCAAAAGCCATTGCAATAGTGATAAAAAACATACTAGTAACTGCAATTGATGCCCAGATCCTTGTAAAGTGCCGTCGTTCTAACCAATCGCAAACGGGATCAAGCAAATATGCCACCGCAATGCCGATCACGAAAGGCAGTAAAATGCCCTTCAATAAGACAAGCATACTAATAATACCAACAATAATTAAAAGCCAAAGCAGGCTTTTCTGTTGCAAGGTCATATCATTTAATCTCCAAGCTGATTAGTATGACTACTGCTTTCCCTTACATCCTTTTCGTTTGCAGCAACTACGTAGCGATACGCATAGCTGACACCGGATGCGAGAGTTGTTGCCGCAACAACACATTCCACGATAGGCAATATTTGTCCATCGTTCATACCAAGACCACCTTTCGAAAGCACTAGAGCAACTAATATTATCTGTAACGCTGTATTTAGCTTTGAGATGAATAGAGGATGTACAATGACCGGGCGCTCCAAAGGCAATGATAAAAGAACACCACCAATAATTAATACGTCGCGGAAAACAACTAATATCACCAACCAAGTCGAAATTTGACCTTCAATACCGAGTGTGACGAAGCAACTCACCAGTAAAGCCTTGTCTGCCAAAGGGTCAATAAAGCTTCCGAGCCTGCTTGCCGCATCAAAACGTTTCGCAATAAAACCATCGACAGCATCGGAAACCCCAGCTGCAATAAAGATCCAAAGCGCTATTGCCATTTCACTGGATGAGATAAGCCAAACGATAATGGGGACCGCAAACAGCCGTCCAAGCGAAATTAAATTCGGCAATCTCCGCAATGCGTCATGGAATGCCATCGGCTTAAAATCCCCTGTCTATTGGTCTAGCCGTTCTATAGCCCACACGTTTCTCCCTGGATAAGCAGATAAGCCTAAACCAATCTGCTCCAACGCAACACGTAATTGATCAGTTGCGCCTTGAAATCGAATGCGGATTTCAGTTTCTCGTACTGACATACGCCGTATCTCCACGTGCTTAACAGTTGCTACCCGACTCAACCGTTTCTTAATTTCTAACCAATCGGAAAGTCTTTCTGCAGGCACTACAGCAGTCACCGTATTATTGATCCCCCCGCTCAATAAGTTCGCTTGTTTCCAATCTTCCTCGAGTTGTTGTATTTGGGCCAAAACAACTTGTTTCTGAAAATCCGTTTGAGACATCTCAGTCTGGCTCTCGTAGGCAAATAGTTTTTCATCTAAACGATTATTTTTTCCAAAGCTAATCAATTTGATTTCTACTCGTTGAACCCCGCGCTCCGGAATTGTACTGAATTGCGCTATTGAAATTAAGACTCCTCGGGTTTTGTACTTCTCTGACACAGCCCTAAGACCAGCCAAATCTCCGCTACTCGCTTGCTCAGCTGATATCAAAGAGATGTCGGAAAGCTCTCGATGAGGTATTGTAAGAGGTAATAGTCCATCTGAACGAGCATACTCGCCCCACATATCAAACCATGAGTTAGGCTCATCCCAAAGCAACTGAGTATCACCTTCAACTAAGATCGGTAAAACAACCAAAGGGCGGCTCGCAGTCTCTGCAAATGGGATATTCATTTTTTCTAGGAGCCTGCGGACAGCCTTTGGTTTGAAGCGGACATTCACCTTACCCAGGTAGCGACCGCCGCCGAATTTTTCATCAGCAACCGAAAAATCGCGGACTAATTCTGTAACCAGCTGATTATTAGCCTTTGGCAGCTTGTCATGGTCATATAGCATCGTTATGCGTTTTAGGAGTAGTAAGAGTGCTGTTTGCTGCCCGGAAGCTAACGCTTTGGCCTTGGCAGTCAACTCACTTGCAGCCTTCTCATTCACCTCAACATCTCGAACCGTGAACACATCAGCCTTGACTGAAGTACCATGAAGGCTTTGAAACACCAGAGCAAGGAAACAGAAACCAAATAAGTTGACAATTTGTAACAGGCGAAACATTAAATTATAAATCCAATTCGGTATTTTCGTGTGGTGGAATGATATAGTAACCTGAAGGAACATTTTTAACTTATATGTCTTTCGAAGCGAGGACTCCATAGCTGCGTTAAAATCAAATACTAAACTGACTTATCGTGATGCGGGCGTAAACATTGATGCTGGCAATACATTGGTAGAGGCCATTAAACCCTTGGCAGCTCAAACTGCGAGATCTGGCGCCTCCGGATCGCTTGGTGGGTTTGGGGGATTATTCGACCTTAAATCCGCTGGGTTTAAGGACCCCATACTTGTCGCTGCCACGGATGGTGTGGGCACTAAGCTAAAAATTGCCATAGCGGCTAATAAGCACGGTACTATTGGTGTTGACCTCGTTGCGATGTGTGTAAATGATCTAGTGGTACAAGGGGCAGAGCCACTATTTTTTTTGGATTATTTCGCTACCGGCAGGCTTGAAAATAAAATAGTAGAAAAAGTGGTTGCTGGTATTGCCAATGGTTGCCAGCAAGCAGGATCCGCACTAATCGGTGGAGAAACGGCAGAAATGCCAGGCCATTATGGGCAAAATGACTACGACCTCGCGGGATTTGCTGTTGGAGCGATGGAACGCCACGACGGTATTGATGGGAGCAATATAAACGTTGGTGACATTGTATTAGGCTTGGCCTCCAGTGGTATTCATTCTAACGGTTATTCGTTAGTTAGAAAAATTGTCGATGAAAGCGGTCTTAGCTATTTCGAACCAGCGCCCTTTAATACAAGTGTTTCGCTGGGTGATGCACTCTTAAAACCAACAATCATCTACGTTAACGCGGTTAAAATTGCTCGCGAGGTAGGTAACGTCAAGGGTATTGCGCACATCACTGGTGGAGGATTACTGGAAAACCTTCCACGTATTCTACCTGACGGCAAGTGTGCCGCCTTAAATCTAAGCTCTTGGCCGAAATCGCCAGTATTCAATTGGCTTATTGAAACAGGATCAATCGAAGTGCCTGAAATGTTGCGAACTTTTAATTGTGGCATTGGAATGGTGATAATAGTTTCTGCAGACGAGGCTTCTGCAATTGCTAACGCAATAGAAGCAAGTGGCCAACCTGCAACTCCCATAGGTGTCATTGAGCATCTGAAAAAGCGAGAACCCGTTCTAGTTCACGGTGATTGGGCGTGACCGATCGGTTAAGGGTTGCTGTCTTGGTCTCGGGACATGGTTCAAATTTACAAGCTCTAATTGACGCCTGCCAGAAACCCGGTTTCCCTGCGCACATAGTGCGGGTAATATCAAACGTTAGAGATGCTTTTGGTATTCAACGAGCATTAAAAGCCGGTATTCCTCACTCGGTAATAGATCACCTCAAATTTAAAAATCGGACGGATTTCGAAACGCAACTCAATGATGAGCTCGTGTCTTGCAATGCGGAATTGGTATGTCTCGCTGGATTTATGAGGCTCCTAACGAGTAGTTTCGTAAAAAAGTGGCACGGTCGCCTCGTTAACATACACCCATCGTTACTCCCAGCATTTAAGGGGCTAGACACCCATGCCCGTGCCCTTGCCGCTGGCGTTAAAATAGCAGGTTGTACTATTCACTACGTCAGTCAGGATATGGATGCGGGGCCAATTATTGCTCAAGCCGCTGTTCCGGTAATGCCAAATGACAGCGAAGATATTCTAGCGGCACGCATTCTTCAGCAAGAACATATTATCTTCCCATTAGCACTTAAAATGATTGCTGAAGGGCGCGTAAAGATAGAGGATGGATACGTTATTTTTGATGAAATATCGCTTGATGACTCTGTAATCATTAGTCCAAAGCTAAATTAGAAGAGTAAAAAACGTTTACACTTGCGTGCTGAAGAAAGCCGGTATAGGTAAACATAGAGATAAAGAAAATTTATGTAGGAGCAGAATATGTCAGGAGAAATGCAGTATAAGCAAGCTCCGAAAGATCATCTCAAAACTTGGGCTGGCCTTATTAAAGTGTCGGCGTGGACTTGTGCAGGCGTAGTTCTTTTGCTTGTAATTCTAGCAATAACGTTGGTTTAGTCTTGGTCGTCCAAAGCATGAAATTCGAAGTGTTTGCCTGATTTTCTCACCCAACAATATCAAGTTCGGAGAAGAAGTAAGCTATCTCGGTAATTGCCGTTTCTGGTGAATCAGAACCGTGGACAGAATTAGCCTCTATTGACTCACCAAAGTCTTTCCTGATTGTACCTTCGTCGGCATTTGCAGGATTTGTGGCACCCATAATATCACGATTAGCTAGAATTGCGTTTTCTCCCTCTAATACCTGCACCACTACGGGCCCAGAGCACATGAAATCACATAATTCATCAAAAAATGCACGTTCCTTGTGAACTGCATAAAATCCCTCAGCTTCTTTACGTATCAGGTGGATGCGCCGCTGTGCAACAATGCGCAATCCAGCCCGTTCGAACCGCGCATTAATTTCACCGGTCAAGTTGCGACGAGTAGCATCAGGCTTTATTATGGATAGTGTCCGTTCCTGGGCCATTTGATATATTTCCCTTTTATGGAGAGTATTATTAAAGGCAGCGCCTTATAGACGGCTCTAAGCGTTGCCGCAAGGGTTTGTGTCAAAAAAATTTACAAATATTGGTGAATATTTTTAATCGCTAACCGTGCGCTTTTCACTCCATTTACCGGTAGAGTCCTGCTGCAAATATATAACCTTGTGGCCTTCATTTTTGTAGCCTGTCCAAGCCTCACGAACTTTCCTTAACCCACTTGTATCATTACCAAAAAAAAGTAAACAACACATTTCAAATTTTCCGACTTGCTTACTTTCTGCACCGTCAACAAGAAAAAGTACATTTGAGTTGTTAGAGTTTTCATCTTTATGGGTAATCAAGATTGGCTGCGAATCAGCGTCTTCATCTCCCACCATACCATGAGGCAAAAAGCTGCTCGGTTTGTAAGTCCACAAGCCAGAATCAAGCTCGGTCACTCTCTCTAATGAGTCCGTAATTATCAAAGCTCGCCAATCACGCTCTAAGACTTTCTCCAATAAAACAGGTAATGCCTTTTCTAAGGTCATTGAAAACAAATGGTAAAACCGTATTTCAGTCAAAACTTATGAAGCCTATTCGAAGTTATCTTTCACAAATCGATCGAGAAGTCTTACTCCATATCCTGTACCTCCTTCAGGTACTGTTGCCGTAGTTTTTTCCGCCCAAGCCATTCCCGCAATATCTAGGTGCGCCCATGGTACTCCATTAACAAATCTCTGTAAGAATTGCGCAGCTGTTGTAGAGCCTGCATAGCGTCCCCCGATATTTTTCATATCAGCTATTTTACTATCAATCATCTTATCAAAATGACCGCCAATTTCGCTCAAAGGCATGCGCCAAACTTTTTCTCCGCTACCTTCTCCAGCCGAGATAAGTTGATTTGAAAGCTCATCATTGTTTGAGAATAGACCGCTATATTCTTTTGCTAGCGCTACCAAAATAGCGCCTGTAAGAGTAGCAAGATCAATCATCAGGCATGGTTTGAATTTTTTCTGGCAATACCATAGTGCATCAGCCAAAACAAGCCTACCCTCCGCGTCAGTATTTAGAATTTCAACAGTCTGACCTGACATCGTAGTTACAACATCTCCGGGCCGTTGCGCGTCACCATCTGGCATGTTTTCTACGAGGCCGATTATACCCACAGCATTAACTTTTGCATTTCTACCAGCCAACGCCTTCATGAGGCCTGCCACAGCTCCAGCGCCGCCCATATCCCACTTCATATCTGCCATTCCAGCACCTGGCTTAAGGGATATGCCACCTGTATCAAATGTGACACCCTTACCAATGAAAGCGACTGGTTTTTGCGAGGAAACCCCACCATTCCATTTCATCACTGCTAACTGACTATCCTTGCGCGATCCTTGGCCAACACCAAGCAACGCGCCCATACCAAGCTTCTTCATCGCGGCCTCACCCAAGATATCAACCTTTACGCCAAGTCGCTTTAATTTTCGCACTTCGGCAGCAAATGTAGCCGGATAGAGAATGTTCGGTGGCTCAGTGACCAAATCACGACAGAGAAAAACACCCTCCGCCAGTTTTCCGAGCTTATTAAACTCGCGTCTTGCTTTTGCCTCTCCATTGACAGCGATGATAAGTTTTTTCACTTTGTTGCTGTTTTCTTTTAGTTTCGTTTTATATTTCGAAAATGTGTAGCTACGTAATTTAGCTCCATATGCTAGGTGAGCAGCTGATTGTGTGGGGTCACTGCCAAAATCCACCATGACCGTAGCTCGCTGCTGCTTAAGTTTATCAATACAGGCATAAATAGAACCACCTAAATCTTGCAATTCAGTTTCACTAAGACATTCACTTCCTAAACCTATGAAAAAAACCATTTCATGCTTGAGACCATGTGGCGCGATGATCTCAAGTATTTGATTTTTCTTACCTTTAAATTGGCTGACATCAATAGCGCGTCGCACAGAACCTCCACTTTCCTTATCTAATGCGGCAACGGATGGACAAAGGCGTGATTTATCCTGAATGCCAAAGACAACAGGACCAGATTTTGGTAGGCTCAACTTCGAAAAAGTGATGTTCATTCTGAAAGTCCAATCAAATAAAATGCGTTTATGCTGTAGTTAAGGTACTGCCTTCACAATTATATCTTATGATATGCCTTTATAAGGGGTAAGTAAGATTTGCAAAAAAATATAAATAGGAAGCGAACTTGAAAAGTCTAGGGACCTATATCTCGAAACAGATTGTTGGTATCACCATTGTTTTCCTTTTGGTGCTCATTTTTGCTGTCTTTCTTACACAATCGCTGCGTATCATTGACTGGACCTTAAATAGAGGATTAAATTTTTCCACTTTCCTAACCATGGCAAGCTTACAAATGCCATTTTTTTTGGTTGTTTTATTCCCAGTAGCACCCTGTTTTTCGACTCTTTTTGTTTATAGTAAGATGATTACCGACAGTGAGCTTATCGTTATGCGAGCAGCTGGAATTGGGAACTGGGCTCTAGCACGCCCCGGATTAGCCGTCGGGTTTGTGATGATGGCGCTTACTTTCATTCTTAATCTTTATGTCCAACCCGCCAGTTTTAGGGAGTACAAGTCACGCGAACATGAATTCCGAAACGAATTAGCCTCAGTGGCTCTTCAAGAGGGTATTTTTAATGATATCCGGAAAGACATAACCGTGTATGTGCGAGAACGTGATAAAGACGGCCAGCTATACGGCATAATGTTGCATGACAACCGTAAAAAAGATCACCCAGAGACCATGATGGCGGAAAAGGGAGCCTTAGTGGATACAGATAAAGGCCCGCGTATAATTCTTGTCAACGGAATACGTCAGACCGTAAATTATAAAAAAAATAATTCTCCGGATACCCTGGAGTTTGATCGTTGGACAGTAGAATTACCAAGCCGTCGACAGAGTGCATCACGGTCACGTGAGCCGGCAGAACGATTCTTGAACGAGTTATTTTTTGAAACCAATGACGGTAGATATAAAAATTTACGTTATAGGTCAGAAATGTTTGCGGAAGGGCATAATCGCCTCGCTACCGGGTTTTTACCGCTTACATTTTGTGCATTAGCTCTGGCTATCCTTCTGAATGGGAGTTTCAACCGCCGCGGCCACACCATTCTGATTGTAAAGGCTTTAGGCGGTGTTTTTATGGTCTTATTTTTAAGTTTAACACTTAAAAACTACGCTGTGACTCACCAGTGGCTTCTGCCATTGATGTATTGCAATTCTATTATTCCCCTCTTGATTGCCCTTTACATAATCTTAAAGCCGAGTCGCTTTCCCCCACCGCGGCAATATGACATTTCGAACACTATTGTCTAATGTCACAGCTTAGGTTCCTAATATTTTTATGATAACTACTCAGAAGACGCGATTTTGGCCAATCCCATGATTTCGCGATTGCCCAGTTTCCATTGCGTTTCTTAAGGAGGAAGGATTTGTTTTCGGGTAGTTTCAATGTGAAATATTGCTCTAATTCTTTGCTACCGCATATGGACCACACCATTGGCGGTGACGGGTATTCCTTGCGCAGATCGGTTTTAATAATCGACAGGCTAGGAGCTGGAGCAACAGAAATATCTGATCGAAACCTATTTGCAAAATACTGCATCACGGTGGCATAATCTCCGATGTCCCCGGGTATGTGAACTAAAACTCTTGCTCCATGAGGAACACTGGTGCCAAGTTCGTGACCGATTGAACGCAAGTATGGCTTTGGTTGTTGCCTATCAAAACGCAGATATGGAGCTGTTACAAACGGCATCAAGATTGCCAATGTTATAATGATCCGCGTTGGGGCTGTGCTCCGTACAAACGTTTTAATGACGGGTGTTTTCAAATAATTCTGGAAGTAAAAACGGGACAGGCCATATATTGCGACTGCATAACCAAAATAACCGATAAAGGTATTATAGCGCCAGTAACTTGATGCCCCGGTACTAGCGTGCCCAGTCCAATGAGCAATATAGAGAAAAAATAGAACGCCATTCCATCCTATAAAAATAACTGCAGCTAAAAAAACAAGCCTGTCAAACGAAGTTTCAGGCCTAAATAATTTCATACCTGCCAAAACAACAAGAACGCCCATAAGTCCGAAATAGCCCGCCTTCTTTACTGCATTTGCCCAAAAAGAGCTCAAAATGGCTGGAATGTTCTGGTATTGCCATTGCTCGAAAGGTAACAAAGTCGCCTCGTGAAGATAGGCATCCGCAGATACGAAATTACGCCAGAGAAGATATGAAAATAACGCGGGACCAATCAATGTTGGTGACAGTCTGAGAAGTCTTTGGAAGCGTGGAAACGCATTTTGACCTAGCAAAACCAAAGCCATACCCATAAATAGTATAGAAAATATGATGATGTTTGGTTGCTTTAAATTAACGAAAAGAAGTGAGATTAAACTAAATTGAAATACAAAGGGTTTTATAGGGGCATTGTTTGCTCGAAGTCGCTCTGTGAGTTGCCATGCGGTAATCCCCAAGAAAGCAAGCCCAACACTGGTTGCAGTATCGGGGTTGGCCATTAATACGATTTTTCGCACAAAAATAGGGTTTGCATATGTAGCAAGGATCAATGCCAAAGCAGCCAATAGCCAACCAATAGGAGCTGGACTTTGCGTAGGACTGTTTGTCTTAGCCAATTGAATCAAGTTGGCCAATAAAACCGCGAAAAGAATTACTAGACCAAAGTTTATTATATTACCTGCACTCTCCGCCACCCCTCCCGCTAATACAGAGACAAAATGAAGCGCAAAAGTGTGATTATAGGGAAATCCTGTATAAGCAGAAAGTGACTGAGGCAATCCTGGTCGAGGAAGAGTGCCATAATCTAATAAATATATAACATTGTAGAGCCAGTGGCTTAAGACATCTACTTCAGATGGATATTTTGCTGCAACAATTAGTAAAAATGGAAACCCGAGGAAAAAAACTCGCCACGGCTTCATCGTCACTAATTCTACCCCACGTCGTTTTAAGAAAATAATGCTCCCGAAAGCGAACAGAATTAATGTCCAAACAACATTCGAAAGATTTGTGGTACTAAGTGTTGCAAGTCCTGTGTACAAAAGACTTCCTATACCCCATCCCATTAATAGAGTGGACCCACCTAAAACACACTCAGAGCTGATTGAACGACCAATAATGCTCATCACCAAGCTTGCAAGTAAAACTGAGAGCAAACCTATGGTCTGTTTTTGAGATGGCAAAATCTCAATTAAAAAATCGATCATTAAGATTAAGTTCCGATGGCCAGAAATTTCAAAAGTAAAATAGCTGTAAATGCAGATAACACAATCAAATCGAAAGCGAAAATGCAATCAGACATGAATAACTCTCGAAATCAAAATACTCTTTGAAGTGGTTAAAAAATTTTAATTACTTTTTGAAATATAACTCCCACAAGATTGATAAAGAACAAAGGTTGCCAAGAACAATTTCAAATAAACTTAAGAAAAAGCTTTCAAAAATATCGTAAACAAGGTTAAAGAGTGTGATGAATAGTGAAAATTGAAGAAAAATAAGAAGAACGTAACGAGATGGGCACCATACGCTTACTCGCGAGCCAGCGAGCAAGCCGCTATTCCACCTATCGGCATACCCTGAGGCGACTTCAATATGGTAGCCTAATTATCCGATTCGTGGTTGATGCGGCCATAAAAATTATTTCGTTCCCAGATGACCACGCCGGTAGAGCTGGCATAATTGCGAGGGCGTGCAATTGCGGCTGTCACTAACACTTTCAAAGTATTTTTCGCGCCAATTTCTTTTTTGGTTCGGAAGCGTATTTCTTGGTTTTGCGTGTATCGCCTTGGTTCTAGACACTGTAGAATTGATGCGTCGAGCATCCGGCAAAGTAGATGCGACAATGGACGTAGTACTGAAAATGGGTTTGCTAAAATTGCCATTTATGATCCATTCTTTGTTGCCGTTCATCATATTATTCGGAGCACTTTTGGCATTCTGGCGCCTTGCTCGAACAAATGAAGTAGTTGTTGCCCGCGCTGCTGGAATTTCGGTATGGCAATTCTTGCTACCAGCCGTTTTTATTACATTTGTCGTGGGTGTATTTGAAATAGGCGGCTTCAATCCATTCGCATCAGCTATGCTATCCAAATATGAAGCGTATGAGGCACAATTTCTAAAAAGACGCACAAGTATGCTCGCAGTTTCGAAAAATGGGCTTTGGCTTCGACAGGCAGATGGACGGTATCAATCAGTAATTCATGCCCAACGCATAACGAATTCGACCATGGACCTGCATGATGTAATAATTTTCCGTTTTGAAGGAAAAGACCGGTTTGCAGAACGCATTGATGCTGAAAAAGCGCGACTTGAAAAAGGCTATTGGCAACTTGACAATGCTTGGATCTCTGCCCCCCTAGCTCAGGCACAGTTTCGGGAGCGACACCAAGTGCGAACAAATCTCACCTTAACAAAAATCCAAGAGAGTTTTGCGTCTCCAGAAACCATGTCTTCTTGGGATTTACCGGAGTTTATCCGCACTTTAGAAGCAGCAGGGTTCTCTGGACATCGGCACTTACTTCATTTTCATTCACTTCTCGCCTATCCATTCCTTCTTTGCGCAATGGTCCTGATTGCTGCCAGTTTTACTTTAAGGGTGCATCGTCGAACTGGGGCAAGCTTTGCCATAATTGGAAGTATCGTCGTTTGTTTTGTCATTTACTTTATGTCTGACGTAGTGCACGCGCTCGGCATATCGGCCACCATTCCAGCAACCCTTGCTGCTTGGACTCCTGCGTGTGTCTCAATCATGATCGGACTCGCAATGTTATTTCATCTGGAGGATGGATAATGTTCAAGGGGACTTCAAAGCGTTGGTTCATTGTGGCCGCATTGATGGTTACGTCACCTGTAACTGTTGCGCAGCAACCAACAACCTACAATTTGCAAAAAAGAGTAAACGCAATCGAGTATCAGCAAGCCGGCAAAATATTAATCACTGCCGACGAAGTAAATTATGATGAAGAACTAGGTGCAATTCTAGCTCGTGGCAATGTCGAAATTGCTCAAGGTGAACGTTTGCTCACGGCTGACTCCATAAGCTACAATCAGAAGTCTGATACTGTAAGTGCGTCTGGAAATATTTCACTACTCGAACCCTCAGGAGAAGTCCTTTTTGCGGAATACATTGAACTTACTGACGATTTTAAAAATGGTATTGTTAAAGAACTTCGTATCTTATTAGCCGATAAAAGTCGGTTCGCTGCTGCTGAAGGAACTAGGCGCGACGGCAATAGAACTGTGATGCGTCGGGCCGTATACTCACCATGCGAGCCTTGCAAAGACGACCCCAATAGGGCCCTTGTTTGGCAACTAAAAGCAGAGAAAATAGTCCATGACCAATCTGATCAAGAGGTAACCTACCGTAACGCCTTCCTCGAACTTTTTGGGGTGCCTGTAGCTTATTCACCCTATTTTTCGCATCCAGACCCTACTGTCTATCGCCGAAGTGGTTTTCTTACTCCAAACTTTGGCTTAGGGGGGAACTTTGATGGATTTTTACAAACACCTTTTTTCTTAGTGCTTGACGATAACAAAGATATGACCATCTCACCGATTTATACAATGAAGGAAGGATTAATTTTTAACGGTGAATATCGCCATAGATTCAATAAGGGTGAACTCTATCTGGCAGGTAGTGCCACTGGGGCCGACCGCAAAGAGGGAGATCCATCCAATCCACAAACAAAAGAAGACGAATTTCGGGGGCATGTTGAAGCTTTTGGGCGTTACGATATCAATGATACTTGGCGTATGGGAATGGATATTGAGCGGAGTACCGACCGCTCATACCTACGTCGCTTTAATTTTTTTAAACCTGAAGGAAATTCGCTCAAACAGCATGTGTACATCGAGGGCTTTAGACACCGGAACTACGCTTCACTAAATTTTTATTCCTTCCAAGACCTACGCTCAAGTAAAGAAGGACAAAACGAACAACCTTTTGTAGCACCAATTATTGATTACAAACATATTGGTGAGGCCGACTCCTGGGGCGGACGCACCTCTCTTGATGCAAATTTTCGTTTTCTTGGACGAGGTGATGGGCCGACTGGCCAACGATTTTCTGCACAGCCGGGATATGGACTTTCGCGCACCTCAGATATCGGATTTGTATCTCGAATAAATCTAGATATGCAAATGGATCTCTACAACACTGATCAGATTTCGAACCCAAAAGTTAACTCCACTTCGTCAGATGGTGTTGAATATCGGCTCATGCCTCGGATATATGCAGACTGGAGATTCCCATTTATTCTAGCGAGGGACGCAACTTCCCACTTAGTTGAACCCCTGATTGGCCTCGTTGCAACGCGAAATGGTGGAAACTCAAACAAAATTCCCGACGAAGATAGCAGTGTTTTTGAAGAGGATGACACCAATCTTTTAAGCATGGATAGACTGCCGGGACTTGATCGCGTCGAGAGTGGGCAACGCCTAATATATGGTGCTAGATATGGTCTTTTTGGCAGACAATTTGGCCAGAATAGTATCTTCATTGGTCAAACTTTCAGAATTTCTGAAGATGATGACCTGGCTGCAAATAGCGGGATTAACCAAGGATTCTCCGATCTAGTGGGACGGGTCGATATCAAACCGCACAGATATATTGACCTTTTGTACAGATTTCGAGCCAACCACATGAATCTAACGCCTCTGCGTAATGAATTCTCATTCAACGTTGGCCCAAAAGCCTTTCAGATTTCAGGAGATTACATTTACGTTGATAACGGGACCGGTGCCGGCTCATCAAGAAAGCGTGAAGAAATAAAAACTGCGGTTATTTCACAAATTAGTCAATTCTGGTCAATCCGTGCATCTACTCATAGGGATTTGACCAAAGATGGCGGCTCGCTTAGCCATTCTGCGAGCCTTAGATATGCAGATGAGTGTATAACGTTCAACGTGATAGGTAGACGCAGCTTTTTTCGGGACGCCGATATACGCCCATCAACCTCGTTATTATTCAGAATTATATTCAAGAACTTGGGACAGGTATCGACTAACGCAGGATGACGCCATGGCGAATTCCCAAACTAATTCTCTTACGACTATAAGCTTATTCCAGCTTATCAAACAGCGACTCTTAAAAATGGTGTTCGCTGCACTAATTGGTATGGCTTGCGTTATTACCTCTACGTGCGCGAACGCTAACGAAGTGTTACGTATTCGTGCAATAGTCAATGATGATGTGATCTCATTTTACGATCTTTTTCAACGGGTTCGTCTTTTGATCATGACAAGTGCAATTCCCGATTCTCCTGATAACCGAAAAAGACTGGCACCCCAAGTTCTTCGGGCAATGATTGACGAAAAGCTGCGCCTCCAAGAAGCGGCCCGATTAAACATACGTGTACCGACAAGCCGTGTGAACCAACAGATATCTTTACTTGAGAAACGCAATAATCTGCCAAGTGGGAGCATACCACGATTACTTGATCAAGCGAGCATAGGTCATAGTGTTTTACATGATAAATTAAGAGGTGAAATTGCATGGCAATCTATTGTTCGTCGCCGTCTAATTAAACAAGTTAATGTAAGTAATGAGGAAATAGAGGATGAATTTCGTCGCTTACAATCAATTCAACACTTACCTAAGTATAAGGTTTCCGAAATTTTTCTCGCCGTCGATAATCCAGACCAAGAAGATCAGGTTTTAGACGTAGCGCGCAGGCTTTTAGGTCAATTGGACGAAGGGGCCAAATTCAATTTGATCGCGAGAGAATTTTCCCAAAGTTCAAGTGCGGCAACTGGTGGAAATTTGGGGACTGTGTCAAAAGGCCAGCTTGACCCTAAACTCGAGAAAGCGCTTGATGCATTAAATAACGGAGAATTGGCTGGCCCCCTCCGCACTATATCTGGTTTTTACATCTTGAAATTACACGAGCGCATTTCACCCACCATACATAACAATAAACCGGTCATGGCCTTGGTCTCACAATTACTTTTACCTTTAAAAGCGGAAGCAAAAAAAGCGGAAATTGATTCGCAAGAAGATATTGCTGCGCAAATTCGAGACACCTCGACATCGTGTAAACACCTTGACGAGAGTGGGCGCGCACTCAATACACCTCAGTCAGGCAGTCTTGGAAAAATAAATATTGAAGAGCTACCATCAACGATCTCAAAAGCAATCAGGAATTTACCAGCTAACAAAGTGAGCCCGACTATCCGAGTTGCTGAAGGGCTATTGCTAATGATGGTTTGCGAATGGGACAAACCTAGGTCCAGCCTTCCGCCAAAAAAAGAAGTTCGGGCGCGCTTGGGTGACCGGCAATTAAATCTACTCATGCAGCGATACATGCGCGACTTGAGGCGCACAGCATATATTGACCTGCGCGGCTAATGACTAATTTCACACCAATTGCAATGACTATGGGGGAGCCCGCTGGAATTGGTGGGGAAATAACCTTGAAGGCTTGGGCCAATACGGAAGGTGGCCCTCTGCCACCATTCTTCACAATCGACGATCCTGCACGATTACAAAAGATCGCGCGAGATCTCGAATGGCCAGTCGAGGTGATCCCCATTGAGGACCCTGCTGCAACAGCAGATGTATTTAGACTAGGCCTTCCAGTATTACCACTCAAATTACCAGCACAGGTCAAGTCTGGGGAGCCGAATCCTGCTAATGCCAAGAGTGTGGTCGCTGCCATAGATATGGCAGTGAAATTAGTGACAAAAGGCTCTGCCTCAGCAATCGTAACGAATCCGATACACAAAAACATACTTTATGAGAATGGGTTTGGGCATCCTGGACATACGGAATATCTGGCAAAACTTGCAGGTAAAAATAGGTCAGCAATGATGCTAGCCTGCCCGGGTTTGCGAACGGTCCCTGTCACTACCCATGTATCCCTTAGTAATGCTATCCGAACCCTCACCGCCAAAAATATTATTGAGATAAGCAACATTACTATTTCTTCGCTAAAACAAGATTTTGGTATCGAAGTACCGCAAATCGCAATAGCTGCTCTTAACCCGCACGGTGGCGAACAGGGCCGATTAGGTGTTGAAGAGCATGAAATTATACAACCCGCAATAGAGGAACTTAAGAGGCAAGGGGCAAATGTCGCCGGTCCGGCACCTGCAGATACGTTATTTCACGCCCAAGCACGAGAAAACTATGACGCAGTGATTTGCATGTATCATGACCAGGCACTGATCCCCCTCAAAACTATCGATTTCGTCGGGGGAGTTAACATCACAATGGGTTTACCTTTTGTACGGACCTCGCCTGATCACGGCACAGCCTTTGAAATATCAGGTTTAGGGATCGCCGATGAAACTAGCCTTGTTTCTGCCGTTAGAATGGCCGCCGATATTGCAAATCGACGACTCAAAAAACGACAAATACCCGAGTAACATGAACATTAAAACTCACTTTGAAACACTTCCGCCAATAAGGGAAATCATCTCTACCCACAACTTGAAAACGAGAAAAACACTCGGCCAGCATTTTCTACTTGATTTAAACCTCACAGACAGAATAGCTCGTAGCGCCGGGAATATAACGGACGGAACCGTTTTCGAAATTGGCCCAGGGCCGGGCAGTTTGACCCGTTCCCTTCTTAAGGCGGGTGCCCGCCGTGTAATTGCGATTGAGCGTGATCCGCGATGTATAACTGCATTAACTAGCTTAGTAGATGCTGCAAACGGCAGGCTAAAAGTATTGGAGGGAGATGCTCAATATATTGATCTAACAGAACTCGCCCCCCCTCCCCGTCGAATAGTCGCCAACTTACCTTACAATATATCGACAGTCCTGCTGACCAAATGGATCTCTAAGGGCAATGCTTTTAAACGCATGACCCTCATGTTTCAGAATGAAGTTGCAAGGCGGATCGTTGCAGGGCCAGGCACCAAAGTGTACGGGCGACTATCGGTAGTTTGTAATTGGCGAGCTAACACTGATTTCCTATTCAAAATACCGGCTCGCGCCTTTACGCCACCACCAAAAGTAAGTTCCGCATTAGTATCGATCAAACCTCACATGAGCTTATCTGAAAATGTGGAGCTCTCGGACCTCGAAAAGGTCACCGCTGCCGCTTTTGGACAAAGACGCAAAATGTTGCGAAGTTCTCTGAAAACTCTTGACTGTAACACATTAACACTTTTATACGCAGCGAAAATAGACCCTACAAAGCGAGCAGAAGAATTGACAATTGAAGATTACACGCGCCTTGCCCGAGGGTTTAGCCACCTTCGCAAAGCCGTTTTACAAAATCACTAAGGCCAATCATCCGACGACGTTTCAAGCGTTCAGCCTCTAGAATAGCCATAATGTTTACAATGCTTTCACCTAAATGATTGTTAATGAATACATAATCATATTCGGCGTAATGGCTTAACTCGGCCGCAGCTTTTGCCATTCTCCTAGCAACAATATCCGATGAGTCTTGAGCTCGACTGTAAAGGCGGCGTTCAAGCTCGGCGTGGCTCGGAGGCAGAATAAAAACGCTCACAACATCATCAGGCGCTTTCTCAACAAGCTGTTGCGTCCCCTGCCAATCGATATCGAACAGAATATCAGTACCGTTTGCGAGAGCATTCATAACTGGTTTTGATGGTGTACCATAGTAATGATCAAAAACCTTCGCACTCTCGAGAAATGCTCCTTGATTGCGCATTATATTGAATTCAGTTTTTTTGACGAAGTGATAATCCACCCCGCTTACTTCGCCGGGACGTTTACGACGCGTTGTTGCTGAAACAGACATCTCTATCGATTGATCGCGAACTAGAATCTCGCGAGCGATAGTTGTTTTCCCTGCTCCAGACGGTGAGGATAAAACAAGCATCAAGCCGCGCCGCCGGAGCCCCAATTCATTAGTCAAATATTCTACTCCACATTTTGAACTTGTTCGCGAAATTGCTCTATCAAAGCCTTCATTTCAAGCCCGTGCTTCGTCAACTCTGTGTAGTTTGCTTTTGAACAAATTGTATTGGCTTCACGATTAAATTCCTGACACAAAAAATCCAAACGCCGTCCTTTGGGTTCACTTTCCTTCAGGATCTGCTTTGAGGCGGAGACGTGCGATCGAAGACGATCCAACTCTTCAGTAATGTCAGATTTAATTGTAATTAGTGCAAGTTCTTGTAATAAACGCTCTTCTGAAAGAGGAGGGTGCGCTTTTAAAATTTCGCTGAGCTGAACTTGCAACCTTTCACTCTTATCTTGCCCCCTTTGAATCAAAATTATTTCAGTAGCATCTATACAATCTGAAATACCTTGCAGCTGCTGCTGCAATACTTTCGCTAATTTTTCACCCTCTGCAACTCGGTTGTGCTTTAATGAATCAAGTGCTTTAACAAGTGATTCCATCATCTTAGCAGTCCGTGCCCCTTTTTCTTCTTCACCCTCAGGTTCCTCCAGTTTTTCAACAACTCCGCGAACATTAAGTAAGGCCTCGATATTCACCACTTCACAAGGATTTATTTTTTGCGCTGTTTCGACTAACTGATGCAAAAGAGTATGATTTATGTGAAATTTATGTTGGACTTCAGTTACCTCGGACTGCCGAACCGTTAGTGACACATCTAATGCGCCACGTTTAAATCGACGTTGAGCCTCCCGACGCACTGCTGACTCAAGGCGATAGTATTTACTTGGTAATCGTACACGAATATCAAGGGATTTGTTATTCACGCTTTTTACTTCCCAGCACCAATTCAAATTATTGAATTCATATTCGGCGCGGCCAAATCCAGTCATAGATGAAACGGTCAAAGTATTCTCTTTCTAAAATTATAAATATAGTGACGCTGTTTTTAACTAATGGACCAGCGTTGAAGTTCAGACTGTGCTAAAGTGTCAATTTGTTTAAACATCCTTCATCAGTGTTGATTACAGATGCTTCGAGTGGCATTGGTGAGGCGCTCGCCATGCTTTATGCAGGTAAAACACGAAATTTGGCTATAAATGGACGTGATACAATGAGGATAAAGATGGTGGAGTTGGCGTGCCACCATAAGAAAGCGTCTGTCAGTTGTAAGCCAGTTGATGTAGTAGACCAGAAAGGAATGAGACAGTGGATCGAAACAATAGATGATGTTGCACCACTTGACTTGGTTATCGCTAACGCCCGCATTTCTGCCGGCTCCGGTAGTGAAACCGGACAGCAGGCACGAGAAATATTTTCAATCAATTTTGAGGGCATGCTAAACACAATCCATCCTGCAATCGAACGTATGCAGCAACGCGGGAAAGGGCAGATTACCATTATGAGCTCCCTCGCCGAGTTTGGTGGTCTGCCAGTAGCACCAGCTTATAGCGCGTCTAAGGCGGCTGCACCTGCTTACGGGCAAGCTTTGCGCGGCGCCTTTCAGATACATACGATAAACGTGTCGGTCGTATGTCCCGGGTTTGTTGATAGCAGAATGACGGAGAGAAATCAGTTCCCTATGCCTCTATTAATGGATGCTGAACATACAGCGCCGATTATCTACCAAGGCTTGCAAGCTAACAAGCCCATGATTGCGTTTCCGGTGGCGAGCCATTTTCTAAGTTGACTCGTGGGAATCCTGCCCAACCAGTTGACCGATCCTTAAATGAATGCACTGCCAAACAAATACGATTGACATGTTATAAACCCAGCGCATTTAAATGTTTCTCAGTCGGAAAACAACCGGTTTTAAAAATACTAAAACGCAATTCTTGGTCAACAAACACATCGAAGATGCCACCGGTACCTTCTTGCAATGAAACATCAGCTTCGAATTTTTCAGTTAGATAGTCTCTCACACGGAAAGCCTCTCGGTCATAACCTCAGGAATTACAGAAAACTATTAAGACTTTCAAGTGCCAACCCCTATTCAGTAAATGTGAGACGCTAAACATATTCCGCCGGAGAAACCATACTTCTATCGTAAAGTTTCTATTAATGTTAATATCGTGCCAAACTCGTCAGGTAAAGAGAGAATAATATGGAAACTGCAGCTACACCCTCTAATGAGGAATATGGGTTCACAGAACAATTGGCGCACTGGGGCAATGCTCTTACGCTCGCGCAGGTGCCAGAGAGGGCGCAAATCAATGCGAAACACTGCCTCCTAGACTGGCTGGGAGTCACCATTGCTGGCGCTCAGGACGAATTGGTAGGCATTCTACATGACACAGCAAACATGGAGGGCCTTGGAAGCCAAGCAAGTCTAATCGGCCGGGGACAAACCGCCTCTGCAAGTCAAGCTGCTCTAATTAACGGTGCTGCCGGGCACGCTCTTGATTACGACGATGTTGTGCGTATTTTTCGTGGTCACCCTACTGCTCCTGTGGCACCGTCAGTGCTAGCTATTGCTGAACGCGATGGATGTTCAGGGGCAGATTTCATGCTTGGATTAATTACAGGTATTGAGGTTGAAGCCCGCATTGGCGCCTATATGGGCGACTCACATTACCTGAAGGGTTGGCATGCAACTGGCACAATGGGACATTTTGGCTCAGCTGCTGGTGCCTCAAAGTTGCTGAGATTAGATGCAGTAACCACCGCAAATGCCCTTGGCATTTCAGGCACACAGGCCGCCGGTCTTAAAGCTAATTTTGGAACTATGTGCAAACCACTCCATGCAGGTAAAGCAGCCATGAATGGACTATTATCAGCAGAATGGGCAAAGCGCGGTTTTACCTCACGCCAAAATATCGTCGAGCGCGTCGATGGGTTTGGTGAAAACTTTGAGGGCGAATGCAACGTAAATGCAGCGCTAGAGGGACTCGGTGAAAAGTTTCACCTTACAGATTTACTATTCAAATATCACGCTGCTTGTTACGGTGTGCACTCACCAATCGAGTGTGCAAAACGAATATCAAAAAACCCAGCTTTCAGAATCGAAAGGGTTACAAAAATAGAGGTTCGGCACGCCGCGCGTCTTAAGGGTATGTGTGATCAACCAAAGCCAGAAACAGGTCTGGAAATAAAATTTAGTCTTTATATGACTACCGCCATGGCTTTGGCTGGTTTGGATACAGGAAGACTTGATGTATACAGTCGCGAAACAGCTAAGAAAAAAGGTCTGATAGAGCTTCGCGATAAAGTGAAGTTAATAGCTGAGAACACTTTTACGCCTAACCAATCTGAGGTAATTGTTCATCAGGATGACGGAACTGTAATCCGAGAGACTGATGACCTTGCTAAACCTAACGAGGACCTGTCAGGCCAATGGGAAAAATTGTCTTCTAAATTTCGGGCTCTCGCCGTGCCTTTGGTGGGAGAAAAAAATGCCGAAAATACCATTGCCTCGGTTTGGAACCTTGAGAATCAAACATCTTTGTTACCCATTATTTCGCCCCTGCGGAGCGTGATCGCCAAATCATAAAACATAAATAAAAGGATAATAAAAGTACATTTGGCGATCAAATCACCTAAATAATTTAAGTAATATCGCTATTAAATAGACTAATATTGAAGTCATTACCATATATAGTATTTTTTACTGCATTAATTACTATAAACAGGTCGATTTTTATTTGCAAATTTTTATTCACATGTTACCTTATCATGGCAATGATTTGGTCCACGCATATTTGCGTGTTTTAAAAAAATAAATGGGTGCCATAAACAGGCACGAAGCGTCGGAGCCTAATGTGTCGGCAGTATCCTCAACCGACAATAATCGTCTTACACAAACCCGCGTGCAGCGAGCACTCGCTGCAGTGCTAGCGGCAGGCTTTGGGTTGGCATTTTTATTTGTTTCCTTCCCAGAAATTGATTTATGGATCTCGAAGGTATTTTTCATTGAGCCTACTATCTTTGCGCTGACTCACAGTGAGGAACGCCTTGCTATCATCGGTTACCTCCGACAAGCTGGTTTCGCAATAACACGGATCACAATGATTGGACTTTTTGTACTTATTGTCGTTGCATACTTTTTCCGTCGTTCTCGATTTTGGCTAAATCGCAAGAAATTGCTCTATGTCTTCTTTTGTTTTGCATTGGCTCCTGGGCTATTCGTAAGTGTTATTTTAAAAGAGAATTGGGGTCGTGCACGGCCAGCGCACATTGCAGATTTTGGCGGCAAAATGGAGTACACCCCGCCAATGATGCGAACCAATCAATGTACTGGGAATTGTTCGTTCCCATCTGGAGAAGCATCTTTCGCTTTTTGTTTTTTGGCTTTCGGTATGATTTCACGCCGGCGGCCACTGTTGATAAAACTTGCACTTGGGTATGGAGTTTTTTTTGCTGTCCTAAGGGTCGGAGAGGGCGGGCACTTTACGAGCGACGTCGTATTTTCTGCCCTTATCTCACTCATAACATGCCTTACTCTTTACCGATTTATGTTTGAAGGTGCTTATGGATACGCGCAAATTTCAACCTGGGCGATGAAACGCACACCTACAAAGCTCAGATCTTTAATGAAAGACCGCTTGTCAGATTCAGATGTTGCCGAGGAAGATGCAGAAAAAAATAAACAACACATTTGCACGACTCATAGAGAAATCAATATGGGCGCGGATACTAGCCACACGCACCGACACGGTAAAACTGGCGCTGATGATCCAATTTCAGCTCCCAAAGGCGGAAAATAGATATGAAAAAATGGCATCACATAAAAAAAACAAGTTTTTCTTTTACGCTTGTGCTTCTGCTGAATCTAATGGGGACATCAGAGTCCCGTGCTCAAGACCCTGCGGTTTACTACATTGCCGGAGCAGCACTCACTACTGTGCTGCCCGGGTTTGTGTTTGATCTACCTCAGCCCGACTCAGAACAAGCCTTTACCAAACTTAGTGCTAGTCAATTTGATGCCGTGGATGATGAAAATAAGGCTTACGATTTTAGTTTAGAATTTCAGCCCGGTTGGACTTGGGCACGAATCAAACCCCTTGTAGGTGTAACTGGTAATACAGATGGTAGCTTTTATGGCTGGCTTGCCGCATCCCACGACTTCCATATAACTCGCCATTTCGTAATCAACTTTAATATTGGTCCCGCGTTTTACATTGGAGGGGAGAAAGCCAAAAACCTTGGCTCAGCCGGTGTTTTAAGGTCAGGCTTTGAAGTTGGATATAGATTTGATAACGCTATGAGAATCACTGGAAGTTTCCACCACATGTCACACGGAAAGCTGCTCAATTCAGACACAAATCCAGGTACAGAGATGATAGGCTTAAATCTAAGTATTCCAATTAATTAATCTTTGAAGGACTGAGTGCCCTGAAGTCCTAGCATATAATTATATTTCATAACATATGCTTAGGGCACGCCAAAGACTGCCTAGGATGGGAACTTTGCTAGACCGCAAAACGCAACTCAGGTGCCTGGCACTAATAGGTCAACAAAAGGAGCGTATTGCTGCCCGGCGTGACTATCTGAGTCACGGATATCTCCTTGAAAATATGGCCTTGGAATTGAGATTTTGAACGCGTAACAATTATCAACCTCAAAAAACTGCACTTGGTTTTCTGACACGTTATAAATCTCAGAAACCATCCCCCTATTCAGCACTCCAGTCTCTTTAACTAATTCGTAAGTCTCAGAGTCTGCGAACATAATATCGATTGTCATTACAAAAGGCCCAGCATTCTTTGATCGTACTAATTTCGCTAATTCCCCGATTGTCTTCATGCGATATCTCCTAATTTACATTCATATATTCAATCGGAAACATCTCGTAAGGATCCACGGGCTCCAATACATGATTAACATTAAACCTGTATACAGCTCCACGCTCTATATGAGCCGGGCTATAGGTGCAAGCAAGACCGGTTATTAAACCGCTCCATTCAGGGATGGGTTCATGCAAAATTTTATGCCGGGCTATCGTAGCAATCGATGTTGCGATCTCTTGACTTGATGCAGTTGCCTCTAAAATCAGGCAAACTTCGTGCGAAGTCAGCTCTTTTTGGGGCTCTAAAGGACCCATGACACCATTCTTACCGTATATTCGGATATTTAATTCGTAATCATCACGAGTAATGGTGTCACCATAAATATCAGCGATCCGCTTGTGAATATTGGCTTCGCCTGTTTCTAACCAGCCATCAAGCTGACGTAATATGTATGGATCGCGCACCCCGCCTATAACAATAGTCTGATATCCAACTTTTTCCGCCCCTTCCAATTTTACGGTGTATCTTGTTGCTGGCTCAAATCCAGACTTGGATACTCTCACACACCTATCATTAAGTGCCTCATAAACGGATGTCGACAAATCCATTGTCCCGCTAGATTCCACAAGACGAAATGGATCAGCATTTTCGTAGAGACTATGAGAGGCGACGCTCTGTGGAGTGCAGCGGAGGTCTTGATCCAACGGTTCGACGTCAAAGTGATCGCCGCGGCATGTGGCAAAGAGGCTGTCCGCAGTTTTACGCTGCTCCACGGATGCCGCACCACATTCAAGGATTTTTGCAGCGTGCCAAGCAATACCCGCAGGGATGCCCTCTCGCACAGGGATCCCGGCATAGATCGCACAGTCACTAGAACGACCTGTCAACACAACTTCCGCCCCATTATCGAGCGCTCTTAAAAATGGCTCCTCGCCCATCATACCAACTATACGCTCGGCCTTGTCTATAGTTGCCTCATCAAACTTTGGAGCTGGATCGAGTGGCTTAATGCGACCCTGCCTGAAACACTTTTTAAGGAAAGCCTTGTCTTGTTCAGCATGGATAACGGCAAGCGGAAATTTAAGGCCCTCCTCTTCCGCGATTTCCAGCAATATCTCCTTTGCCGCAGCAACATGAGGATGGCCACCAGAGGTTCCTGCCGTTCCCAGAAGTAATGGTATTTTCTCTTTTTGTGCGGCCAACAACATCAATCGCATATCCCGTTTGATGGATGACCTCCCGAACGCAGTTTCGCCTGAACCAAGTGGGTATGGTCCTGGGTCAGTCGACCCACCATCACAACCGATAAAATGTGGCTTCTTTCCAATGCCCTCCTCGAGAGACTCAGCTCTAAATCCTGCGCCACAAACGCCCGATCCTGCAAGGATCCTTACTTCCGCCGAAACCATAATGAAATTCCTCCAACCAAGTGAAAATAAGTCCGGATCTGTAATTAATCGTTCTAAATTTAGTCATTATAGCTGGAGAATAAATCAGTTTACAGCCGAATTCATCTAAGACACTGCCTTCAAATTTTTAATTTGGCGCGGGGATATCCCCTTTAATCAGAAGCTTTCTGATTTGCATTATTTTTCCGAGCAGCTGAAGAAAAAAGTTTAACTGGCAAACACCCAATCATTAAAATTTTTTAAATAATGCCAAACCATCTACCACGATTAGCTTCAAGCCCAGAGCCAAGAGAATAATCCTAAATATTATTAGGAATATCCGTTCATTAATCTTATCAAGAGCTAAACGACCAAGGCGAGTACCTATAATGACCGCAGGGATCATACAAAGCACAGCTATTCCATAAGATTGATAACTAAATCCTATTAAAGTGAACCCTGCTATTTTAGCAATATTTGAAACAACCCCAAATAATCCAAGCGTTGCCACTACATTTTCTTTTTTTAAATCCTTTCGGATTACAAATACCCCAAGGATAGGGGCGATTGCACCCACAATCATATTCATGATGCCAGCCGCAAAACCCACTGGAAAGAAACTCCATAACGGCAGTTCATTATTCCCAAGCCAACCTTTCCTTCCACTTACCAGCGACAGAAGAACAAAAACACCGATTAGAATTTGAACAATTTCGGTTGAGAGCCCTTGGAATAACCATATTCCTAAGACCGCGCCAAAGGGTAACGGCAGGGCAAATCGAATAATTATCGGCCAAGACATGTTGTGCCATAAAAGCCAACAGCGTGTTAAATTTGACACTAAATGTACGGCCCCGTGAACCGGGATTGCAGCTACTGGCGGCATGAACTGCAACATAATTGCCATTAGTGCTGCCCCCCCACCTGAACCTGCAACAGCGGTAAGGGCAGATGTAAAGAATGCCGCTATCGTGAGTATGGCAACATCAAGAATTTGCATAAATTGGTTTTCAAATTAGAAATAAAATTTTTTCATAGAATTTTTGAATGAGCGTAAGAATATTCTGAACCCATGATTAGCAGAAGAAATTTTCGGTATCCGAGTCAAAAGACAAAATACAGCCACTATGCTCGTAACTTTTTATTTAGAGGCATCCTTCAAAAATCTTCCTTTTGGAGCAATTTCAGCAACTGTTCCGCCAGGGGCTCGAAACTTGACCGGGATCACGCCGGGAGCAGTGATGATTTCGTACCCACGCGCTCGCAACTCTTCAATTCCGGTTTCCAAGTCATCTACCTCAAATCCTATGTGGTGAATGCATGGCTTGTCACCCGCAGCTAGTGATTCCTTCGTCTTGCTGCCTTTATCGTATTGAAGTATTGAAAAATCAATATGACCATCCGTCAAATGACACGACCAATGTTCACGATGGTGCTCACTTCGAACCTCTCTCATTCCAAGAACTCCCTCGTAAAAATCACGCGCCTCGCCAATATCATCGACACGCACAGCAATATGAGCAATACGCATAGCACACATTTCAAATTTCCTTCTTTTTGTTAGTGAGGCATTAAAGCTGCCCCATTGAGTTGAATCGTCTGGCCAGAAATATATCGTGAAAATGGGCCCACTAAAAAGCGAACTAATTCCGCCATGTCTTGCGGGGTACCCCTTCGCTGGAGAGGTATACCCAAATCAGCGTGAGCTGGCTCTATCTCGCCGGAGCTCCCTACACGCTCTGTATCGAAACGGCCAACCACTGCAATATTACAAGTTATGTTATGTTCCCCGAGATCACGAGCCATCCCTCGCACCATACCGGCCATTCCACACTTGACAGCAGACTTATGAGCTCCCATCGGTCCGGCAGAGTAGGAACTCATACCATGAATACCGACGACCGAACCACCTCCACGCTGGATAATATGAGGCACCGTGGCCATTGACATCCGAAAACCGCCATCGAGCGCAACTTCCCTTAGTTTTTCCCAGTCCTCAAATGTGAGCTCAGTGAAATGTTTTTTTGTCCGAACAGCTGCATTGTTTACTAGAATGTCTATTCCACCAAAAGCACTAACTGTTTCGGCAACTATTTTATCAACATCTCTTTCCTTAGTGATATCAGCTAATATCGGGATTGCCCGTCCCCCACCATTTTCAATTTCATTCGCAACATCCTCACAAAGATCTTGCGCTGACACCGCATTAATGACTACTGCTGCGCCCGCTTTCGCCAACTCAATTGCTATCCGCTTCCCAATGTTGCGTGCACTACCCGTAATTATAGCAACCTTACCCTCAAGTTCATTGTTCCGATCTATTTTCGAAGTGTTGACGTCCTGAAACATATGCCCTCCCGAATTTCATCCCAACAATAAATGATTCCATAGCATTTAGACAGGAAGTTTAAAGATTAAATACAATAACGAAGGCTGTTGTTTTATCAGCCTAATTTTTCTGTAAATATCTCAACGATAAAAAATTCACCGTTCCCGTACTCGTCTACCCCCTAAGCTTAAAATTTATTTGTGCTATATTCGAATCCCAGTGGATTGAAAGATTCGAGAACCCTGTATCAAGAGCGACAGGTGCTCATCTAATACACCATATGGTTATTGCAAAAGTGCTTTTGCCAATGCTTCGGCACTCATAAAGGCGGCCTCCACCCTGCCCTTGATGCACCAATCTCCACAAATAGCTAATTTGCCAGCGGGATCCAAAAAATATTTTTGGCCCGCAGCTTTTGAGGTGCCAGCGTAACGCCACCTGTGGATTGAACGGTGAGACGCCAGCCATCCATCAATTCCAGATATCTTTTTTAATTCCTCTAACAGAACATTTTCAATTTGGGACGTCTTTGCATTTAGTAGTTTGTCGCCCCAGTCGCCTGTTGATTGGACTACCAATGAAGTATTACCGGGACGCGCGGGTTTGGAACTGTCTAGCCCAATCCAGCCAATAGGTGAATTGGTGACGATTGCGCCCTCCCAAGCAATATCGACAGGATCATTAAAGCCAAGCATAAGAGTACTGCAGCCGCGCATTTGAACACCCGCCAAGCCTTCCCAAAGCGTTATATTTTTGGTGAAAAGACCATCATTCTGAGGCGCAGGAATAGTTGAAACAAGTAAATCGAACGGACCTTCTTCGATATCATCCTCAATACTTAAAAACCAACCTTCCGCGTCGTATCGGCAACTTTTAATATCAGTATCAAACTTTATGGCAAGGTCCCGAGCAAGATACTGGCAGAGGGAATTCATAGATGGCGTACCAACATACACAACTTCTTGTCGTTTTTCGCACTTAAGGGTATTACGGCCATCGAAAGTCATAAAACGGGCCTCCCAGGGCCTAATAATTCCATCCAAAAGGGCATCATTTAAAAAATTTCGGAATTCAGCACCACGAATAGTAAAATACTGCGTGCCGTGGTCGAATTGAAATTCATCGGAGTGTCTTGTTGACATGCGCCCGCCTGGTCTCCAGGATTTTTCATATAACAACACATCAAATTTTCTCTGCAGAAGTTGAGCAAGTGTGAGGCCTGTGATACCAGCACCAATTACCGCTATTCTCCCTTTCATTTTTTTGGCCCTAAAGATTCATATATGCGCCGCCATTCGAGTGAATGGTCTGGCCCGTGATGTAACTTGCTTTTGGCCCGACGATAAATCTTATTAGATTAGCCATATCTTGAGGCACACCTCTGCGACCGAGCGGAACATCACAATCAACAACTTGACGCTCCGACAATGACGAAGGGTTACCATCGCGATTAGTATCATAATGCCCAACTACGACCTGGTTCGCTCGTATGTTATAGGGCGCCAGATCAATCGCTAAGCCGCGAATAAAAGCATTCAAGCCCATCTTAGCCGCCATAACATGACTACGACCCTTTACTCCTTGCAACGAACTCATACCTCCTACCCCAACGAAACACCCTCCACCCCTTCGTTTCATCGAGGGTATTGCAGCCTTCGCCAAATGGAAGCAGCCATGTATCGAGAGGTCAACAATGTGCTTAAAAGTCTCAAATTTGATTTCTTCTATGGATTGATTGGTTCTGACCGCAGCATTATGAACAATAATATCTATACACTCGAAAGTTTCAAAAGTCGCCGTTAATATCTCATTCACCTGTGATGGATCACGAACATCACCCATTGCAACAATTGCTTTACCCCCATTCTCTTTAATGCCAGCAGACACCTCTTCGCACAGGTCCCGTGCTTGTTTGGAATTCACAGTTACCGCCGCACCAGCCCGTGCCAACTCCTCTATTGTAGCACGACCTATGTTTCGCGCACTGCCAGTTACAAGGGCTACCATTCCATCAAGCTCCCGTGTCACGTCGGACATTGTTTTATCCCCAGATAAACACAAACTTTTCCCAAATTGACCTTTCTATATTATAATAAATAAAAAGTTCAAAAAATCGGAATTAATCGGAGGAATTCATGGGTAAGAAAATCGCTATTGTCGGCGCAGGAGCTGTTGGGTCGAAAGTTGGTGGCCATATGCTAGCTAATGGCGAAGATGTTGTTTTCATAGACGGGTGGCCTGAGCATGTGGAGGCAATTAATTCCCGGGGCCTGCACTTGACCGGAAATACCGCTGAAGAAGAGATCACCGTAAAAGGCCGAGCGCTGCATTTGACCGATGTCCAACAACTAGCCAAGGAAGACCCTATCGATATCGCATTTGTGAGCATGAAATCCTACGATACTCAGTGGGCAACACAACTGATTAAACCTTACCTTTCTCCCGATGGATTCATAGTGTCGCTCCAAAACTGCATGAATGAGGAATTTATTGCAGCTATCGTAGGTTGGGGGAAGGTCATGGGCACCATTGCGGCTAAGATTTCTGTCGCACTGCCCGGTCCGGGCCATGTTCACAGAAACGGTCCGATAATGGGCTCAAGCCACACCGTTTTTCGAGTAGGAGAACCACATGGCCGCATTACCCCTCGAGCAGAAGAGGTTGCGCGACTTTGCGGTTATTGCGATAGCCACATGGTCACTACTAACCTTTGGGGTGAACGCTGGACAAAGCTGGTAATGAACGCCAGCTCTAATCCAGTTTCAGCCGTGACTGACATGTCCTCTACAGCTATTTCCCAGGACGAAGTCCTCAGGAAATTAAAGACTCATCTAGCAGCAGAGGCCATCATTGTTGGAAAAGCGGCTGGATTTAATTTAGAGCAGTTACACGGAATAAACTGCGAGCAATGGATAAAGGCTGTGGATGGCGATACGACGGCTTACAATGAAATTGAGGAAGATTATATAGCTATGGGCAAAAAGGGAAATCCCGATGGGCGACCATCCATGGGCCAAGATATGCAAAAAGGCCGGCGTACTGAAATAGACTTTATGAATGGCCTTGTTTGCATTAAAGGTAAGGAACTCGGGATACCCACACCGGTAAATGACCGCATCGTTGATGCGGTAAAGGCTGTGGAAAAAGACAACTCAAAGGCCGGCGCTGAGTTAGGACGGTCACTCCTCGAATGACAAGTCGTTAAAAATAGCATTTTTTCTCACTGAAATATGGCGTGAATCTTCGTTCAGCATTAATTAGCTTGTGTCGTGCGTCGCTTAAGTGTTCGTTCAATTTTCCGCCATTTGCGTACTGCTTTAAGATGCTCCTTCAGCGTGTCTGAAAATATGTGTCCTCCTGTTCCGTCAGCAACAAAGAATAATGCTGATGTTCTTTCTGGATTAAGAACCGCAGCAATAGATTCTCTTCCTGGGTTACAAATCGGACCTGGGGGCAGACCGTGAACTCGATATGTATTATAAGGATGTTCGCGGCGCAGCTCACTTTTCTTCAAACCTCTTGCTAGCTTCCGTTTTCCTCCTGTGACCGCATACATCACAGTCGGGTCAGATTCCAAGCGCATACCCAACCTCAATCTATTGATAAATACTCCGGCAATTTGGCGTCGTTCCGCCGCTAGGCCAGTCTCTTTTTCAACAATAGACGCCAAAATAATAAGCTCTTGTTTTGTTTTTATTGGGAGACTTGCTGCACGATTAGTCCACGATTTTTCCAGCAAATCGTTCATTTGTGATCTCATTTGATCGACTATACTCTGACGGGTTGCCCCAAAAACAAAATAATACGTATCAGGAAGTAGGGTCCCTTCTTCCGGCAAAGGAGATATTTGGCCGTCTAAACCCTTCGTTCTATCCAAAACTTCTAACACCTGTCGGACGTTCAACCCCTCGGCTATGGTAACCCGACGGTTTATGTGTTGCCCCTCACGCATCACAGATAAAACATCTCTAATACTTATTCCAGGAGGGAATCGATATTCACCTGCACGCAATTCCCGGTGTACTTGCTTCAGCCGTGCGCCGAAAGAAAAAAGAAACTCCGACCCAATAACACCCTCATCTTTCAACTTTCGACTAATGCTATTTAAATCGGCACCTTTGGGCACAATTACCGCTGTACTTTTCGATAAAGGGCCGGCCCCGTTTATGCCCTCATAAACAAGTGCAAATGCAAAAACTAACATGATACCGAGAAACAAATATCTCCTTAGCTTCTTGGAAGCTTGCTCACTATGAGCCCGATCGGTTTTTTTCACGGCTTATTTGATAGGATTAAAGATGCGTTAGTTCCTCCGAAGCCAAAGGAGTTTGACATTACATTTTCAATAGGCCGCTCCTTTGCCTGGTGTGGCACTAAATCAATGTCGCAACCATCGGATGGGGTATCTAAGTTGAGTGTTGGTGGACAAACTCCCTCAGTAAGAGCTTTGATGCAAAATACAGCCTCTGCAGCACCCGCTGCTCCCAACAAGTGCCCTATCGCCGATTTGGTTGACGACATCGAAAGATCGTATGCAGCAGCACCAAAAAGTTTTTTTACAGCACCTACCTCTATCTCATCACCAAGTGGCGTCGATGTTCCGTGAGCGTTTATATAATCCACATCTTCGGGATTAAGTTTGGAACGCTTCAATGCCGTCTGCATAGCCCGAAAAGCACCATTGCCATCAGGTGCCGGTGCCGTAATGTGATGAGCATCACCAGACATCCCGTAACCAGTTAATTCTGCATAGATTTGTGCACCTCGTGCTTTAGCATGTCCCAGTTCTTCCAGCACCAAAACACCTGCACCTTCGCCCATTACGAACCCATCGCGGTCTATGTCCCACGGTCGTGATGCGGCCTCGGGAGTGTCATTAAATTCAGTTGAGAGAGCCCTTGAAGCCGAGAACCCCGCAATACCAATGCGGCATACTGTCGACTCTGCGCCACCCGCAAGCATGACGTCTGCATCGTCCCACATGATCATGCGAGCGGCGTCGCCTATGGCATGAGCTCCAGAAGCACAAGCCGTAACTACTGAATGGTTCGGTCCACGAAATCCAAATCTTATCGATACCTGACCCGATGCTAAATTGATTAGGTCCGACGCTATGAAAAACGGGCTAACTCGGCGAGGTCCACGTTCGTGCAACGTGACAGCTGTTTCAGCAATTCCCGGCAAACCACCGATGCCAGAACCAATTAATACTCCAGTACGATCCAGCGCCGATTGTTCTGTCGGCGTCCATCCAGCATCCGAAACCGCCTCGGCAGCAGCCGCTACCGCGCAAACAATGAACCGGTCCATTTTCTTTTGGTCTTTGGGTTGGACCCACTCATCCGGATTAAACCCACCAGTCTCAGAAGGACCAAAAGGTGCCTGGCCCGCAATTTTACAGTTTAAATCGGACGTATCAAAGTTGTTAATGCGAGTTATACCGGATTTCCCGGCTACCAACTTTCGCCACACAAAATCCACACCAAGCCCTAAAGGGCACACTAGCCCAAGCCCGGTAACTACAACCCGTCTCATCTCTTTAACCTACGCACCTAATTCAAAGGTGCCCAAAACGCTAGCATTACAATTATGAAGATTGCTCTTCAATGAACCCAATGGCATCTTCTACGGTAAGAATTTTTTCAGCTGCGTTATCAGGTATTTCACAACCGAATTCCTCCTCAAAAGCCATCACCAGCTCAACCGTATCCAAGCTGTCAGCACCGAGATCATCAATAAAGCTCGCATTAACGGTTACCTTGGCTTCATCCACGCCCAAATGCTCCACAACGATTTGCTTCACGCGGTCGGCAACGTCACTCATAATCGAAAATTCCTTCTCAAAAGTTGCAAAACGAAACTACTTACAATCGCCGCATCAACAGTGAGATTGCCTCTTTAATTGATGCCCTAAATGATACCGGGCGTGTCCTATCACGATTCCCTTTTAATTGCCAACACCCAGAAATTACAACTAAAGTCACTTCTTTTTCACACCATCGCCATTCCACCATTTATGTGTAGTGTCTGACCTGTTAGATAAGCAGACTCGTCACTCGCGAGGTAGATAGCTGCACCAGCTATATCATCGGGTTTTCCAAGGCGCTTTGCTGGAATAGCCCCTAAGAGTCTTTCTTTTATAGCTTCGCTAAGATCCTCCGTCATGGCTGTGTCTATAAAACCTGGTGCAATACAATTTGCTGTTATCCCGCGTGGTGCTACTTCCTGGGCAATCGACTTGGTCATGCCAATCATACCTGCCTTTGACGCAGCGTAATTTGCTTGTCCAGCGTTTCCAGTGATGCCGACAATTGATGTGATATTGATAATCCTCCCCCATCTCTTCTTCATCATAGCCGGCACGGTGGCGCGACACAGTCGAAAAACTGAGGAAAGATTAATGTCTAAAACATCCTCCCAATCCTTATCGGATAGCCTCATGCTAAGCATATCTCGCGTTATGCCGGCATTGTTTACAAGGATATCCAAAGAGCCAAGTGCATCTATACTTTTCTTAATAAGTTGGTCCTCCGCGCCCTCCACTCCCAGTCCTGCTGTTAGCACATGGGCACTATCCCCGAGCTCGCCTGCCAGCGCATTCAACGAATCAGTTCTAGTACCCGATAGCACGACCTCAGCACCTGCTCCATGAAGGCCTCGCGCAATCGCACCACCGATCCCGCCTGATGCGCCAGTAATCAAAACTCCTTTGCCAGAAAGGTCAAAAAGACAAGGCATTCTTAAACGTCCTTTACGAAACTATCAAAATCATTCGGGTTTTGTATTGCTCTGGCAGTTAAGTCACTCGAAATGCGCCGAGCAAGACCCGATAAAACCTTTCCAGAACCTATCTCAATCAACGTATCCACATTTTTTTCCCTCATATAAAGAACGCTCTCACGCCAACGAACCATTGCTGTAACTTGCTCAACTAAATGGGTTCTTATGTCATCGGGATTAGTCACTTCAGCCGCGGTTACATTGGAGATTATAGGTACTTTTGGTTCCCGAATATGTGTTCGGTTCAAGGCTTCTTCCATCGTGTCAGCAGCCGGCTGCATTAATGAGCAATGAAAGGGAGCACTCACAGGCAGCATAACTGCCCTCCGGGCTCCTTTTTGCGTTGCAATCTCTGCAGCCAGCTCCACCGCTTGTTTGCTACCACTAACAACAACCTGGCCCGGAGCATTATCATTCGCACAAGCACAGACCCCGTGCTCTGAGGCTAAATCAGCAACCTGCTGCGCCGCATCTAAATCGAGACCCAACAAGGCTGCCATCGCACCCTCACCGACTGGCACTGCCTCTTGCATAGCCATTCCACGCTGCTTAAGGAGACGGGCCGCGTCAGCTAGAGCTAATGCATCTACAGCTGCGAGTGCTGAATACTCACCAAGAGAATGACCAGCAACAAACTTTGCAGTTTCAGTGAGGGAAATCCCACACTCATCCTTCAATACACGAATAACGGCAATGCTCGTTGCCATCAATGCCGGCTGCGCGTTCTCAGTAAGAATAAGTTTGTCTTCCGGGCCATCAAACATCAAAGAAGAAAGCTTTTGCTCAAGTGCATCGTCTACTTCCTCAAAAACCAATCGGGCAGCGGGGAATGCTTCCGACAGCGCAAAGCCCATCCCAACCGCTTGAGAGCCCTGCCCGGGAAAAACGAAAGCATTTTTCATATGAATTTACCCTCTTGTATGTAATTGCCGCATGCAGAAACTGCGAAACATGAACCCTTCCATCGACCTAACAAGAAACTACCATTTGAGCAAACCTAATTATTAACTTCAATGCAGTTTTTACTTTCGATTAGGTAGTATTTGTGTATATTCCCACCTTTACTGTCCACGCTGAACTGTGGAAAGTTTGGAAACCTCCTTGGCGGCAAACACGTTTGCCGTCTGGAGTTGGAATGTCTTGGTTTTGACGCCAGCTCATAAATAACCACAGGGAGCTTATTGTATGCCACTTTACGAAAGTATCTTTATCGCTAGGCAAGATGTGTCTGCTGCTCAGGTAGATAGTCTGGCTGATGGCTTTGAAAAGATTATTACTGATAATTCAGGTTCAGTAGAACGCAGGGAATACTGGGGTTTGCGCACTCTTGCATACCGCATCAAAAAAAATCGCAAAGGTCATTACGTCCTTTTTAACTTGGATGCACCCGTAGAAGCCGTCCAAGAAATGGAACGTAGCATGGGTCTGAACGAGGACGTTTTTCGGTTTATGACAGTCCGTCTAGAGAGTTTGAGGGGGGATGCTTCACCTATAATGCAGGGAAAAGGCGATCGGGATCGGGATCGAGCTGATCGCGGTAGCAAACGAGAGAAACCCGAAGAAGTGTCCGGCATTGAACAAACAGAGATTGATGAAGCGAAACTTGCTTCAGACGAAAGCGAAAATATTGACCAAAACGAACCGCATGATGAAAAGGAGAATTAACAGTGAGTTCACCGCGTTCCAGTGCAAACGGTGGTCGACGTCCCTTTTTCAGACGCCGAAAGTCGTGCCCATTCAGCGGGCCAAATGCTCCGAAAATAGACTATACTGACATTAAACTATTGAGCCGTTTTACCTCTGAAAGAGGCAAAATTGTTCCCAGTAGAATAACAGGTGTCTCAGCGAAGAGGCAACGTGAATTGACAAGGGCAATAAAAAGAGCGCGCTATCTCGGCCTAATGCCGTATGTATTAAGTTAGTCGAAGGCCTCACGCTAAGACTAAGGAGATTCCCATGAATGTTATTCTGTTAGAACGTATTGAAAATTTGGGCCAAATGGGCGATGTGGTATCAGTAAAGCCAGGGTATGCCCGCAACTTTCTCTTTCCCAGGCAAAAGGCACTGAGAGCCAGCGACGCTAACCTGCAGCATTTTCAAAATCAACGCAAAGAGCTTGAAGCGGAGAATCTGAAGCGTAAAAGTGAGGCGGAAGATATAGCTAATCGTATGAATGGATTGCAGGTTGCGATCATACGCAGTGCCGGCGAAGCAGGACAGCTCTATGGATCTGTGAATGCTCGTGATATTGCCGACTCAGTGTCTGATAACGGTTTTAGAATTACTCGGAACCAGGTCGTAATAGACCGACCAGTCAAGTTGTTGGGCATCTTTGATATACGTATACGTCTTCATCCAGAGGTTGATGCATTTGTCTGTGTGAATGTGGCTCGGTCTGAAGATGAGGCTAAACAGCAGCAAGAACTTGGCCGCGCTATAATCAGCGGCGAGGATGAACAACAGTATGCGGAGGAAGAATTGGCTCAATCCGCAACACAAAATACAGAAGAAATGTTTGAGCCCGAAGCGCAAGCAAACGCTGCTGCAGATCTTGCGATGGGAAATGAAGACAACGAGCAAAAACGGGAGGATACTGATGACCGTAGTTCACACGAAGAGGTCCTAGAGGACAAAGCTGCTGGTCAAATTGATGACGGAGTTCAATCCGATTCGACAGAAAAAACAGAGTAGCATCCTACAATGCAGAGGAGTTGCAGTCAGTAATTACTCTTCGTTTTTTCCAGAATGGTTTTTTGATGCGCTGCGACTCGTTTGTTTACATGCCTTTTGCATCAATAGAAAAAGTTTTCCCCACAATTCTTTTTATCTACAGCTAGAAATTATACAACCTCATAAAGACCACGGTTTAAATTACAACCATGGCTACTTTATCTTCAAATACAACTATAACCCCCCTCCATCAGGCTGATGGCGATGGCAATCCTCTTTACAGAACGCCTCCACAGAATACCGAGATAGAGGCCGCGTTGCTTGGAGCTCTACTAACACATGACAGAGCTCTTGAGAAAGTCTCAAATTTCTTGCGGGCCGACCATTTCTTTGAGCCAGTTCATGGACGAATTTATGGGGCCATTGAAACACTCACCGAAACCGGGCAAATCGCTAGCCCATTGACACTAAAACATATTTTCGAACGCGATGATGCCTTAGCCGACGTTGGCGGGGCTGAATATCTATTTGATATAGCCGCCAACGCACCAAACATAATAAATGCTCATGATTATGCGCAAACAATTCATGATTTGTATCTACGGCGACAATTGATCACACTTGGGGAAGATATAGTCAATGACGCATTTGCTCCATCAGTAGACGAAAAAGCCCCCACCCAAATTGAGGCGGCCGAACAAAAGCTCTACGATTTATCGAATGTTGGCGACCTAGAAAGAGGCATCGTTGATCTAAAAGATGCGGTATACGATGCAATCAAAACTGCCGAAGAAGCTTATAAACGTGATGGCAAAGTAATTGGTGTTACAAGCGGATTTAAAGATCTAGATCTTAAACTTGGTGGTCTACATTCATCCGATTTACTCATCCTCGCTGGTCGGCCATCCATGGGCAAAACTGCACTAGCAACTAATATTGCCTTTAATGCAGCCCAGGCCTTTAGAGAAATCAAAAATGATCAGGGCGAAGTTGTTACTGAGGGTGGGCACGTTTTATTTTTTTCACTGGAAATGTCAGCAGAACAATTAGCTGGGCGTATACTTTCTGAACAGTCAGAAATTCCCTCAGATCAAATACGCCGCGGCGATATTAAGCAGGATGATTTTGATCGGCTAGCATCCGCTGCACAAGAATTGAACGCGTTACCTCTTTATATTGATGACACCCCAGCTTTAACGGTGTCTGCGCTGAGAACCCGCGCCCGCCGGCTGAAACGACAAAAAAAATTACACCTAATAGTTGTAGATTACCTTCAATTGCTGCAGGGTGGTGGTGGAAGAAATGATAATCGCGTTCAGGAAATATCTGAAATTACGCGTGGCCTCAAAACACTGGCAAAAGAATTAGACGTTCCGGTTTTGGCTCTTTCACAACTCTCTCGTCAAGTCGAAAACCGTGATGATAAAAGGCCGCAATTGTCCGACCTCCGAGAATCGGGCTCAATTGAACAGGATGCTGATGTGGTTATGTTCATTTTCCGCGAAGAATATTATTTGGAGAAAGCAGAGCCGATAATCCGCTCCGACGAAGACAACATTAAATTCTCAGAGCGTTCGCAAAAGTGGGCAGAACGTATTGAACAAGTTCGCAACACAGCCAGTATTATAATAGCCAAACAAAGACACGGCCCGGTCGGTACAATAGACCTTTATTTCGATGGCCGTTTTACCAGATTCGCCAACTATGATCGCCATCACGATGGAGACGGCTTTAACTAAAAACAGCCTGAGCGAGCTTTCTATTAACCTTGAAGCACTCGCCGCAAACTATCATTTTCTTGCCGAACAAAGTGCGCCTTCGGAGTGCGCCGCGGTCGTCAAGGCAAACGCCTATGGTTTAGGATTGCGGCCCGTCGTACGCACGCTAGAGGAAGCCGGGTGCAAGACATTTTTTGTTGCAACACTTGATGAAGGACTAACTTTAAGAACTATAACCGCAAAGACAATTTATGTTTTTGCTGGAGTATCAGAAGAGAACAACGTTGCCCTTGCAGAGGCTTCACTGCGGCCCGTGCTGAATTCAATTCCGCAAGTTAAACTATGGAATTCGAGAGGACCTGCAGCGCTTCATTTGGATACAGGTATGAATAGACTTGGGCTATCGAAAAAAGATTTCTTAAAACTGTCCTCTAGTATCTCAAATGGATCTGTAATCCAGCCAACACTCATATTAAGCCACCTCGCATGTGCCGATGAGCCAGGCCATGATTTAAATGTTCAACAGCTTAAAAAATTTCAAGCACTACGACCCACATTTCAATCCTCTCCCCGCTCGTTGAGCGCCTCATCTGGAATTTTTTTGGGCCCATCTTATCATTTTGACATGGTGCGGCCCGGATATGCACTGTACGGTGGAAATCCAACAAAAAATCAACCAAACCCAATGAGGCCTGTCATCAATTTAAAGGCTAGAATAATGCAATGCAGAGAAGTAACTCGCGGAGAAACAGTTGGATATGGAGCTACTTTTCGATCTAATAAAAGACGCCAAATCGCAACGATAGCAATTGGATATGCGGACGGCTATTCACGTGCTTTAGCGCAAACAGCGCATGTTGCTATAAAAGGAATGCTTGCCCCTGTTGCCGGCCGTATTTCAATGGACCTGATAAGCGTAGACATAACGGGTATAGAAGGCGTAAAACCAGGGGACTGGGCTGAAATAATAGGCTCCACAATTAGCGTTGACGATCTTGCTAAATGCGCTGGAACTATTGGATATGAATTGCTAACTACTCTAGGACCACGCCACAAACGGATTTATATTGGGGCTAATGAATGAGCTTTTTGCAACTTACGGGGGCAACAATCCTCGGATTTTTCCGAGCCGTTGGACATATTACCCATTTTACAATAGTGGCAGTGTCACATTGCTTTCGTCCACCTTTCTATTTCCAACTCATCTGGCGGCAAATAGTAGAGATTGGATATTATTCGCTGCCAGTCGTGGGGCTAACAACCGTGTTCGCCGGAATGGTGTTAGCCCTACAAAGCTATACCGGTTTTGCTCGTTTTGCCGCGGGTGCAGAAAGTTCGATAGCGAAGGTTGTCGTGCTCAGCATAACGCGAGAGTTAGCCCCGGTACTCGCTGGTCTGATGGTTGCCGCGAGGGTTGGCTCTTCGATCGCTGCCGAAATCGGCACTATGAGGGTAACTGAACAAATTGACGCTTTGACTACGCTCGCTACGGAGCCCTTTAAGTATCTCGTAGCGCCGCGTGTGATTGCCGGAATAGCCACATTACCTATTCTCATCTTAGTAGGCGATGTTATCGGCATATTCGGTGGTTATATAGTAGCGGTATATAAGCTTGATTTTAATGCTGCAATCTATCTTAAAAACACCTGGGATTTCGTCCAATTCACTGATGTTTTTTCTGGCCTGGTAAAGGCGACAGTTTTTGGTTTTGTCACAACGTTAATGGGGTGTTATCAGGGATATTTCTCAAAAGGAGGAGCGCAAGGTGTTGGCGCGGCCACCATCAACGCGGTGGTCTCTTCGGCAATTTTAATACTCATCCTCAATTATATGATAACCGCGATGTTCTTTGGCGCATGAAAACACCAAAAATTAAGCTAAAAAATATTCATAAGCGCTTCGGTGACAAGGTTGTGCTAGATGGTGTAGATCTTGAGATCATGCCGGGGGAGTCGCTTGTAATAATTGGAGGCTCCGGTACGGGCAAATCCGTCACCATTAAATGCATACTAGGGCTTCTAACACCAGATATTGGAGAAATTGAAATAGACGGCCAATCCGTACTGGATCTAAGTCCTGTTGAGCGCAATACCATCAACGCAAAGATCGGCATGCTATTCCAACATGCTGCATTATTCGACAGCTTGTCAGTTTGGGAGAATGTAGCCTTTGGTCTTGTTGAAGGACAAGGAATGTTAGCAAGCACGGCTCGCGCTATTGCGCTTGAAAAGATGGCTGCAGTGGGATTGGAAAAAGATACAGCAGAGATGCACCCTTCCGATTTATCAGGAGGAATGCGCAAGCGCGTCGGCCTTGCGCGCGCTATTGCGATTAATCCCGAAATAATATTTTTTGATGAACCAACTACTGGCCTTGATCCCATTATGGGAGATATCATCAACGAGCTTATTGTCGAAACCACCCAAAATATTGGTGCTACTGGCTTATCAATTACACATGATATGTCGAGTGCACGGAAAATCGCGGACCGTATAGCCATGCTTTACAAAGGCAAAATCATCTGGCATGGAACAGTCGAAGAAATTGAAACGACCAAAAATGAGTTCCTCCGCCAGTTCATCAATGGTAATTCTGAAGGACCAATAGATTTCGAACCTGCAATCATTTGATTCATATCCTCCATTTTTGGCAAGAAATATGTACTGATGGCCAAAGTGAAAAATCGTTTCGTTTGTCAGAGCTGTGGATCTGTGCATCCCCGATGGGTCGGTTATTGTGATGAGTGCGACGCCTGGAATAGTATTGTAGAGGAAATCCTTCCTGAATCTGCACCTATTGGCGGTAAATTACGGGCGCAGTCGTTTTCAGATATGGGAACCCCCATAAATTTCGTAAATTTAGTGGGAAATTCCAAAAGTGCACCACGACGGAAAACCGGCATCGAAGAATTTGACCGCGTTACTGGAAATGGTCTTGTCGATGGATCTGCTCTTTTAATTGGTGGTGATCCTGGAATTGGAAAATCAACTCTATTATTGCAGGTAACAGCAGCACTTGCTCAGAAAGCTCGCTGTATTTACATATCCGGCGAAGAAGCAGTCGATCAAATAAGAATGCGAGCGGCCAGGCTTGATGTGGCTGCAGAGCCAGTAGAGCTGGCAACAGCTACAAATGTGGCCAATATTTTAGCAACACTCGACATTGATGATCGACCAGATGTAGTCGTGATAGACTCAATTCAAACAATGTACAGCGCTAGCTTGGGGTCAGCGCCCGGAACAGTTGCGCAGATCCGAGCATCTGCACAAGAGTTAATCCGACTCGCAAAAAGGCGTGGGTTCGCTTTACTTTTGGTTGGCCACGTGACTAAAGAGGGCGCCTTAGCAGGCCCACGCGTTTTGGAACATATGGTTGACACCGTTCTTTATTTTGAAGGAGAGCGGGGCCATCAATTTCGTTTACTGCGGTCAGTCAAAAATCGTTTCGGCGCAACTGATGAAATAGGGGTTTTCGAAATGACTGGCCAAGGTCTAAGCGAGGTCACTAACCCCTCAGCTTTGTTCTTAGCAGATCGTCAAGGTGAAGTCTCAGGCGCATCGGTTTTCGCTGGAATTGAGGGATCGCGGCCAATGTTGGTCGAGATTCAGGCACTTGTTGCCCCGTCACCATTAGCCACGCCGCGGCGTGCTGTCGTAGGATGGGATTCTGCAAGGCTTTCAATGATACTGGCCGTCTTAGAGGCTCGTTGCGGCTTGCAATTTGGCGGTAACGACGTCTATCTCAATGTAGTGGGAGGATTGCGTATTAGCGAGCCGGCAGCTGACCTGGCAGTTGCGGCCGCATTGATCTCCTCGCTCATAAGCGAGCCAATGCCTGAAAATATGATTGTATTCGGTGAAATAGGCCTTTCCGGTGAGGTGCGTCCGGTAAATCAAGCCGAAGCGCGAATTCGTGAGGCAGCCAAACTTGGGTTTACAGTGGCATTAACACCAGCGTTTCCAGAACGAGCGAAAAAAAATAACAAAGATCAGAACCTGAAAGTTACAGAAATACGACACTTGAGCGGCTTAATTCATCAGTTCGGCAGTGATGCGGTTAAAGATAAATTGTTAGGAAAACAGCATGGGTGATATCGCCGTAACTGATATTATCGTGATGGTCGTTACGTTTTTGTCCACACTGATTGGGCTCTCCCGTGGCTTGGCGAAAGAAATCTTATCTTTACTTGGATGGGTTGGCGCAAGCTTGATTACTCTGTTTTCGTTTCCTTATATCGAGCCTCACGTTTACACTTTGATAGGTAATATTTGGCTATCTCGGATCGCTACTGGAGCGGGCCTGTTTTTGGTATCAATAATTATCTTATCGATTATTGGAAACTTTTTATCAGAGAAGGTTCAGAAAAGCTACATGAGCGGCCTCGATCGCACATTTGGAGTATTCTTTGGCATCGCAAGAGCTTGGCTGCTCCTCGCCGTAATCTACATCGCGATTAGTATCTTTTATGAAAAAGAAGAGCATATTCCATCGGATATAAGGGGGGCTAAAGCTGCACCGTTAGTTACACTCGGCGCCGATTTTATCTGGTCCTTGCTGCCCACTCGACTGCAACATAATGTGGGCGATGCAGCCAAATCGGTTACGGGCAAAACGGAAATAGACCTTTTAAAAAAGGGAGTTCAAAGACTCGGTAACACTCAAAACAACCGCGAGGCATTTGAAAAGCTTCTCAATCCTAATGCTGCTAATCCTAACAGACAAAAAGGGGTGCAGGGATACAATGAAAACGAGCGCAGGGAATTTAACGAGCTTTTGCAGCGCGAGGTACAATGATTTTGTTTAGATAAGACTACGCCTTGGATAATAGGAATTTCCAAGAGAAATGTCGTCATACTGCTTCGCCCTTGGTAATTTGCGTAAAAAAGTAGGTTCAAATTGCGAATCTACTATTTTTGTTATTGATAAAAATCACTACACCATAAAAATGCCTCGAGAGCTTAGTATCATTTGCAAACCTTTAAAATTCCGTTTTTGTGCTCTACATATGTGAAATTCAAAGGGTAAATGTTGAGCGCCAAGGGGATACATTGTGACACATACATGATGCCAAATAACCGCTTAAAAGATCGTATAGCACTTATTACTGGTGCCAGCCGCGGCATAGGCTCGGCCATTGCAAAAAGATTTGCACAGGAGGGGGCCCATACTGTTTTGACAGCACGAACGGTAGGGGGCTTGGAGGACACGGACGACTCCATCAGAAAAATTAATGGCACCGAGTCCACGCTGGTTCCACTTGATCTAGCAGACGGCGATACAATTGATCAACTTGGCGCTGCGCTATATGAGCGGTTTGGCAGGATAGACATTGTAATTGGGAATGCGGGAACACTCGGTGAATTAACTCCAGTCCACCACCTTGAACCGACTACGTGGGATAATGTCATTGCTCTGAATGTAACAGCGAATTATCGCTTAATCCGTTCTATGGATCCACTTTTAAAGGCCTCTGATGCTGGACGTGCGATATTTGTGACGTCAAGGGCAGCAATTGATTTAAACCCTTTTTGGGGGGGCTATGCGGCCAGCAAAGCAGCGTTAGAAGCGCTTATAAGAACATACGCCCAGGAAGTTCAACACACTAATGTACGTGTAAATCTTGTAGATCCTGGTCGTCAGCGCACCTCAATGCGAGCTAAGGCATTTCCTGGAGAAAATCCAAAAAAACTTCGCCGACCAGAGGAGATGACTGGGGTTTTCGTTGATTTAGCCGAAGCAGATTTCGAACAAAATGGTAAGACATTTGAGGCTTATCCTGAAATTTGTCCCAAATGAAATAAATTTATTTATCAGTACTATATGGGTTTTTACCCTGACGAAATTCCATCCGTATTGGCACACCACACAATCCAAAAGATTCGCGTAAGCCACCTATCAAATAACGTTTATAAGACTCAGCTATGTTCTTTGGTCTTGATACCCAAATCGCAAAGGTCGGCGGACGGCTTTTAATCTGAGTTATATATCGAAGCTTGATACGACGCCCACTTGATGCCAAAGGTGGCGGATGAATTTCAACCATGTCCGCCAGCCAGCGGTTGAGTTGTGCGGTGGTGACTCTGCGATTCCAAGTTTGATAAATTGAAAAGACCGCCTCCATTAACTCTTTTATTCCACGTCCTGTAAGGGCCGACAAAGTTATAATTGGAACCCCGCGAACCTGAGCAAGAGAGCTTTCAAGGCGTTGCTCCAACATTTGTTTTGTATTTTTTCTTGAAACTAATAAATCACATTTATTTACTGCAATTATTAGAGCTCTCCCTTCATCTGCAACTTGGCGAGCAATTGTTATATCTTGCCGTTCAACTGGTTGTTGTCCGTCTAGTAAGACAACAGCTACCTGAGCGTACCTAATAGCACGCAAAGTATCTAAGGCAGAAAGCTTCTCTAACTTATCGTCTACTCTTGCCTTGCGACGAAGACCCGCAGTATCAATTAATTTCAACGAGTGTCCTTGGTAGTGCAGCTCAATACCGATTGAGTCACGAGTTATTCCAGCCTCTGGCCCCGTTAGCATTCGGTCATTTTTCAATAATTGATTTACAAGTGTGGATTTACCGGTATTTGGACGTCCAACAATAGCCAATTGGAGTTCCGGCGGCGTAGCTAGTTTATTTGAGTTACCGGCATGGTCAAAAATTGGTTGAAGCGCTGTGTACAAATCTGCCAAGCCTTCGCCATGTTCCGCAGAAATAGCTAGAGGGTCGCCAAGCCCCAATTCAAACGCTTCTAACCGCCCAGAGACACCTCCCCCACCCTCGCATTTGTTTGCAATCAGTATTGTAAAGGCCGATTGACCCCTGAGCCAATTCGCAAAAAACCGGTCTAGTGGATTTATCCCGGCTCGGGCATCTATTAGCATCAACACTACATCACATTCCGAAACTGCCTGCTTAGTTTGCTGTTGCATTCTTCCCGCTAGGTTGTTTGACTCGATGCCATCAAATCCAGCAGTGTCCACAACACGAAAGTGGAGATCTCCAAGGGATCCATCCCCTTCACGTCGATCACGGGTAACACCAGCCGCGTCGTCTACTATTGCTAAGCGTTTGCCTACAAGCCTGTTAAAAAGCGTTGATTTACCAGTATTTGGACGTCCAACAATAGCCACGGTAATACCCATCCGTGCACACTCCTCAGGTGCCAAACATATTTTAGACTATCCTAACGAAAAGCAATCAATTCTGCATCGTTAGTGAAAAAGTAGAGTGTCCCGCCCGCTACCACTGGCGCAATAGAAATGCTACTAGGCAATTCAACCCGCCCTAACGGCACACCGGTGTATGGCGATATCGATAAGGCTTCGCCATGGCTGCCAGTCACAACTAAACGATCACTTACCAAGACTGGCCCCGACCACTTAATGGGACCTTCCTTATCCTGAGGGTCCTCAAATTTTGGCAGTGGTCGAACCCACCTTATCCGACCGCCCCGACGCGTTAGGCAGTAAATTTCGGCTTGATTGCTAAGAAGGTAAATAAAATCACCAGCAACCCAAGGTGTCTCTACTCCACCAATACTCCGCTCCCAAATACGAGCGCCCGATCGCTGATCAATTGCCACCAAACGGCCGGAATGGCTTATAGCATGGACTAACCCACGATTAATGACAGGACTACCGCGCACATGCGCGAGTGTCGCAAGAGCATCTATTCTACGAGCCGGAGATAACGCTTCCGACCAAAAAACCCGACCGTTCTCGGCCCGGATCGCAAAAATCTCCCCGGATGAGTAAGGAACAATTACCGTGTTACCATCAACTGCTGGTGCTGCACCTCCTAACAAACCAGCAATTTCTGAGAGGCCTGCATGGGTCCACAATCGTTCGCCACTCTCAGCATTGAGCGCAATTAAATGGTTATCGATGGTCACAACAAAGACACGACCACCTGCCACCGCTGGAGGCGCGCGCATTGGGCCCTGCAATTTCTTTTCCCATTTGAGCTTGCCCGTTTTCGCTTCTAAAGCGTATACACGGCCATATCCGGTGCTCAGGAATACCGTTTCACTTCCAAAGGCAAGTCCCCCACCAAATGCCTCGTCATCTCGTGCCGGCACTTTTGGTCGGAAATGCCAAATAAAGTTGCCATTCTTCGCATCAAATGCGGTAACTTTTGATTCGAGATCGGTAACGAAAACTTTGTTCCCGACCACAATGGGTGATGCTAGCAACCGTCGATCTTTCCCTGACCCCTCACCTGCATCTGCACTCCAACGGCGTAACACTGACTTATTGATCTTAAGATGGTGCATAGCATGGGAGGGGGTGCCGCCTGATTGAGACCAATCGCGGTTCAAACGGGGGGGAGGCAACAGCACTCGCAAGTCCGAGACACGAGGATCTGCTGTTCGGTCACGCTCATGAAGCATTATTGGGATGCGTTCACCAGGCAGCGGAGGGGGGGATTTCTTGCCAATAAGACTATCAAACGTATCACACCCACTCAATATTAGAAAAAAGATGATTACCGAACTAAACTTTGAAAAGTTATGATGTGTACCGAAGCGATCTGTGTTTTTACCCATCGATTGCTTGCAGCATTTCGCTGGCCCTCTGTCTCAATCCTGCAGGAGTACCGGGATCATCGGTCAGCATTTTGAAATATTCTTTAGCAGTTTTTGTATCTCGCTTACGTAATGCCAAGACTGCTGCCATTTCCCGCGCAGAAAATCGCCAAGGATTGTCATCTGAAAGTAATTTACGTATGTTAGTAGATAATTCTGAAGTATCACCATAATCAATCTTCTGCATTATCGCGTAGAGTCGCGCTAAGTCTCGATATAACGCATTTATCTCATCATCATTGGCTATAGCGTCATAAATATCACTAGCAGCTGCACTGTCGCCAGCCTGTACCTTGAGACCAGCGGCCCGAAATTTTGCTAAAATTGTATAACCTTTAGTGCCGCTTTCAGCTAGTCCAGCTAATGCGCTTGTAGCTTCATCTAGTTTTTTCGAATCAATTAGCCTAAGAGCAGCGTTAAATTCAGTGCTCGATTGAGCACGCTGCTCAAAATTATATTTTTGCCATTGAACATATCCGACTGCTGAAATTAAGAGTGCTACAGCGCAAGAGACAAACCAATTACCGTACTTTCGCCACAACTTTGAGTATTTATCCTTTCGGACCTCCTCATCGACCTCTTCAAAAATATCTGACAATTCAATCCTCCGCTCGGGTCTGCTCCCGATAAGATATTCTGCACCTCATCGCAAATCCCTCGCAATGAAACTTATGACCGCTTATATTGTATAGGGTTTAATGATTTTTTTTCTACAAGTTTAATCCATCGTCGATCTTTTCAACTTGCCTAAACATAAACAGCTAGGACCAATACTTGCATAGAATACGGCTTCCGTGAATAATCGAAAGAACGATGAAAACATTATTGTCTATCCCCATTAGGAAAAAGTATACGAAAGGTGGGCGTCTTCCAAGTTGTTAGAAAAAACGTATCCGGATAAAACCTGGCTAAATAAAATCAAAAAGATCTACAGACGGGGCGTGATAGCGACAGCTATGGGTGCCTGTCTTCTAGTTGTTGCTTGCGGCACAGAAACCTCCGTATATCTTCTTGGAGCTGGCATGGCTAATTTCATCCAGTCTGATCGCTTACCTCAAGATTACCTAGCTGAATTAGTGACAGGTAAAGAATGCAGCACATTAAAGGCTATGCGAGATAAAGGACCACTTTGTCGCGAGAGCTTTAACCCACAGATCTACGAAAAACCGATTTATTGTTATCGAACCTTGGGCAAAGTTGCATGTTATGCACAGCCAGACCCGTATGGTCCTACTACTACACGAGTACAGTAATATTCCATCAAAAAAGCTGGGAGATTTTGCTTGTAGTTTATCCTCACAGTAGCATGAAACAACTTGCAGAAAGTATATTATGACCCTGAGTACTCCGATAAGGCTTTCTGAACTTCGCAAACGTCGACATTCCTATGTGTCATTTGATAAAAATGAGTTACGGCAATTGCTGGATGTCTACAGTCGCCGCGTTGCGGCCGGGGAATGGAGAGACTACGCGATAGATCTCCAGAAAGGGTCAGCTACCTTCTCAATTTTCCGAAGCACCTACGACACGCCGCTTTTCTCGATCTTCAAACACCGTCAAGGCCGTAAGGCTTATTACACTGTTTTTGCAGGACCACAAAAACTGAAACACGGCAAGAACATAAATGAGGTATTATCAGTCTTTGATACCAAGCCTTATCTCGTTTTCCGTTCGCGCTGAAAAAACAGCTCTCTCTTGAGCGTAAAGAACATCAATGATTGAGTCGAACGTCGTTCAACCAGGTTGCTCTAAAGCATTAGTAGTATTTATCGTTCCAATTGAATAGGTACAGACAAAATAAATGATACCCAATACCTACCTTGTGGAAAAAAGATCCTTTACCTTTCGTGAAATTTGCGAAACAGCCTTCAATTAAGGAGAATTTATTAAAAAACAATTTTTTATCTTCGAGTCGTTACAGAGAATCCCAATGAATCCAATTATTTCGTAGTGTCTTCTATTGCTCGAGTTTAATTACTTCTTCAAAAGTTGGTAATTTTCGCGCTGGCAATCCTGTGGATAAGTCAATTAGTTCGGGCCGCAAACGGCGCTTTTCGGCTGTTTCTTAAAACTTTTTTTAGTGTTTCGACGGATTCGATTATTGACGGGTCTACAAAGTGAAGCCATAACACAAATAGAGTTGTTTGGTGGAGTAGCTCTCAATAAGTTGTGTTAATTGTCAGATAATATCGCAACATATAGTCCGTGACAAAAAATTTTATTATTTATGCTGGACAGCCCAGCGAGCGTAAGAACGTAGCGAGAGAGGCCAGAATGGAGTGGACTGAAACACGTGTGGACCAGCTCAAGCAGTTGTGGGGAGATGGGCTAACGGCAAGTCAAATTGCCGAAAAGTTAGGGGGGGTTAGCCGCAATGCCGTAATAGGCAAAGCTCATAGGCTGGGTCTATCCTCACGCCCATCACCTATCAAACGTAAAATGATCCCTTTGGCTGCTGTAAGTGAACGTATGTGTCAGTGGCCAATTGGGGATCCTGGAGACCCTGAATTCCGTTTTTGTGGGAAGCCAGCGTTGCATGGGCGGCCCTATTGTGAGGATCACTGCACCGCAGCTTACCGGAGGAAAAGTGAAAACTCCACCCATGCTACTGCTAATAGATAGCTAGGCATGTCGTTGCGGTTTTACATTCTCTAATAAGATGGACTAGTGGCTAGATTTAACCCAAAATAATAGAAGATCACGACGTACATACTGTTTTTGTTTGAATACATGGGCGATGATCGGAATTCGGCATTGAAGTAAGGGTATCTTCAATTAGTGAGGCCGAAGCGTGCGGATCACGTGCCATTACGCTTAAGTTTCGTCTCCATAATCGAGCTCCAGGGACTCCGTAAAAAAGACCTAGCATGTGCTTCGTAATTGCGACAAGAGGAGTACCTTCCTCGATTGCGCGTGCAATATAAGGGATCATGGCTTGCGCAATCTCATGCCTGCTACGGTGTGGCCCATCTTCGCCGTAAAAACAATGGTCAACTTGGTTCAACATGAAACAATTCTGGTATGCTGCCCTACCGAACATTATCCCATCAACATGGGAAAGATGCATTTTACCCTGGTCGCAATCTGCGATCCCCCCGTTAATTACGATATCAATATCTGAAAACCGTTTCTTCATTTCATATACAACTGGGTAATTGAGGGGCGGTGCCTCTCTATTTTGCCGTGGACTGAGTCCCTGAAGGAATGCTTTGCGCGCATGAATTATAAACCTTTTGCATCCTGCCTGAGTAACGATATCGATAAATTCCTCAAGAGCTGGGCCCTCCGGCTGCTCGTCTACGCCAATACGAGTTTTTACAGTGATAGGTATGTCAACTGCTTCAATCATTGCATTGACACAATCTCCAACCAATTGAGGCTCCTTCATCAGACACGCTCCAAACCTGCCCTCTTGGACCCTACTGCTTGGGCATCCAACATTTAAATTAATTTCGCAATAACCAGCATCAGAACCTATGCGAGCAGATTCGGAAAGATCTTTAGGACACGAACCACCGAGTTGCAGCGCTACAGGCTGTTCCTCGGGATCAAATCTAAGTAGTCGTTTATAGTTGCCGTGCAGGATTGCGCCTGTCGTGATCATTTCTGTATGTAACAACAGATAGTGGCTAAATTGCCTTAGGAAGAACCGACAATGCCGATCAGTCCATTTCATCATCGGAGCAACCGAGACCTTATGAAGCGTCTCATTATGCATTAATACAGACGCCGCAAAATAGGACTACATTCAGAGATGAATTGAACCATGTGAGTGCCTTACAAAAGCTATAAACGACGAGGTAAGAAATCCGAGCCGGAGTCTAAAAATTCTTATGCGGCTGTCCAACCACCATCAATGACGAGGGCTGAGCCAGTCATTAGTGCCGAAGCATCAGATGCTAAGAATACTACAGCACCCATAATATCTTCAACTTCCCCAATTCGTTTCAGAGCAATATTTTCTATGACGTAATCATGAAACTCAGAATTTGCCAAAAATTTCTCGACCATAGGCGTTCTAATAAACGTTGGGCAAAGTGTATTCACCCGAATGTTATGTTTCCCTAATTCCCAAGCCATAGCTTTTGTTGCACCCTCAATCGCATGTTTGGTTGCGCAATAAACTGTTCGCTTGGGCCCCCCGACATGTCCCATTTGAGATGAAATATTTATAATTGATCGTGGAAGGCCACCTTCAATCAAACCAGCCGCCATGCTCTGGGCAACGAAAAAGGATGCTCTAAAATTGAGGTTTGCAATTAAGTCGAAATCTCCTTCTGACACATCTAACAAGTCCTGCGGCCGATTTCCACCTGCGCTGTTGACTAGGATCTGAAACGGCCCCAATTCTACCATCATTTCTTTCACCGCTAACGTATCGGTAACATCGAGACGGATTGCTCTAGCCCTACCATTAGCCTCATGAATTTCAGAGGCCACTTTTTCTACTTCAGAGATGGTCCGTGCTGCTAAGAAAAGATCTGCGCCAGCTTCAGCAAGAGCAAAACTAGCAGCACGGCCAATGCCTCGCCCTGCACCCGTTACAAGTGCACGCCGACCATCCAAACGGAAACTGGGCATTTTAGGTAACGCTTTACTCATACCTTCGTTGCCACTCCGTAAGGTTCGATATTAGATCCACCATAACGTCTTACCCGTAGATTTGCCTGCTCACCGTGACCTGCGAAACCCTCCAAAGCACAAAGACGAGAACAATAACCTCCAATCATTGCAGAGGCCTCATTGGTTAGCACCTTTTGATAGGTGCAAGTTTTCATAAATTTTCCTACCCAGAGACCTCCTGTATAACGCGCTGCTCCTGCCGTCGGCAACGTATGGTTTGTGCCTATGACTTTGTCACCGTACGAAACATTAGTACGCGCTCCTAAGAAGAGCGCACCGTAGTTCGTCATCTTCTCTGCAAAATAATCGGGGTCTTTTGTCATTATTTGCACGTGCTCGTATGCCAATTGATCTGCCTCAACAACCATCTCTTCTAATGAGTCATAGACAAGTACCGAACCAAGATCAGCCCATGCCCGTCCTGCCACCTCGGCAGTGGGCATTATTTCGAGTTGCCGTTCAACCTGTTTCAACGTGTTTACAGCTAATTCATTGGAATTTGTAAGTAACGTTGCGGGCGACGTAGGCCCATGTTCTGCTTGGCCCAATAAATCTACCGCGCATACCTCTGGATCGGCGCTGTCATCTGCTATTATAAGCGTCTCCGTGGGGCCGGCAAGGAGATCAATTCCGACACGACCAAAAAGCTGTCTCTTTGCTTCGGCCACGTACATATTGCCTGGTCCAACAAGCATATCAACAGCATTTATAATTTCTGTACCTAAAGCCATAGCTGCAACTGCCTGAACACTAATTAAAAGAATTTCATTTGCCCCGGCCAAATGCATTGCTGCCACTTGCGCAGGATGGGGTTTACCATTCTGGGGAGGGGCAGCGGCCATTATCCGGTTTACCCCAGCTACCTGCGCAGTTAGGACGCTCATGTGTGCAGATGCAACCATTGGATACTTGCCGCCAGGGATATAGCAACCCACCGCATTAACCGGCACATTTTTGTGTCCAAGCACCACACCGGGAAGAGTCTCGACCTCTAGGTCCTTAAGGCAATCTTTTTGGAGTTCAGCAAAATTACGGATTTGTGTCTGAGCGAATTTAATGTCATCGAGATCATTTGCAGAAACCCTTGCGAGGGCAACTGCAATATCATCCTCGTCAAGGAAAAATTTTTTTTGGCGTGAAACCGTCATACTTTAAAGATAATTCGCGAATCGCAATATCTCCACGCGCCTCAATATCATTGATGATGCCCTCAACAACCTCACGCACCTCAGCATCATCTCTTGCAATTGCAATTTTATCTTTTCCTTTTTTTAGACTAATAACCATAACTCTTGAACCTCCGCCAAGAAACATAGCAGAGTGTAACAAAAATAAAAAAAACACAGAGACCGTTAAAAGAGCCTGATAACGAACATTTTGCGAGGACGAAAACTAAAGGACTTACCTTTTAAGTTTTCTTCTCATCAATGCGATTTTGTCAGAACCTGGTAATAATTTTTGGTATTCAACAAAAGCCGACTTTGCGCGATCTAGTTTACCAACACTTAAAGCTGTCTCAAATAGAGCGAACCAAAGCTCGGGTGACTCACGTTCCGTGAATGTTATTTGATTGATTAACTGATATGCCTCATTAGTCCTTTTTAAATCACGCAAAATCCGGGACATTGGTATTGCGAAACGTTCTCTTCTGTAAGAAGAACCGTTTAACGCATTCTGATAAGCTGCAATGGCTTTGTTATTGTCACCTTGTTTCCGGTAAACGCTGCCCAATGCTGCATGTGCTTCACTATATTTTCTGTTAATTGATAATGCTTTATTAAGGCTTTCAATCGCTGGTTCCATTTGACCCAAGGCTTCATAAACCTGACCAAGATATAAAAATGTCCTTGCATTCCGTTTATCTAACTTATTAGCAAACATCAGATCTGATAAAGCATTTTCAAACTCTTCCGACAGTATCGCGACACGGGCTCGACGAACGAACAAATTTGCGTTGGATGGATCAAGTTCTAGGCCAGCCGTAAAATCAGCTTTTGCTTCTTGGAGTTTGTTCATTTCATAGTTGACGATCCCTCGCCACTTCCAAGCTGTAAGAAACTCCTTGTCTATTTTTAGCGCTTTTGAAAGGTACCTATGGGCAACTTCATACTGTTTCTGATACCCGTAAACCATTCCCATCCCATAAAACGCTTCTTTATATGATGGATTTACGCGGAGTGTTTTTCTAAAAAATGCTTCGGCCGTAACATAGTCTCTTTTTTTCGTTTTAAGCTCCAACCATCCAAGATTGTAAAGAGCCAAATCAAATCGTGGGTCGATATTAAGAGCCGCATTGAAGGAAGACTTGGCCAAGTCTAACTTTTTTTCGTCCGAAAAAATTATACCCTTCCATAAATGGGCCCATTTTGATTCTTTATTAATCTTAAGAGCTTTATCAAAAAGTTCGACTGCCCTATCTCTCCGCCCACTCCTATATTCAACCACCCCAAGGCGCATTATTGCGAAATCGTTATCCGGATCTAATAAAATTGCTTTTGAAAGTGCTTTTTTTGCTCGGTCACTCTCGCGCAATGCCGTGTAAATCTGACCCTGTAGAATGTAAGCTTCCGGTTTCTGTGGAGCCTGTTGTTCCAAAAGTATAGACTTAGCGATAGCTCTATGGGCCGCATCAAGCTCACTGGCGGTATACGGACGGTCAAGGTTGAGAAGTCTTCGAACTTCGGCCATACCGTCGATATATGCATCCAAGTATAAATATTCAGAGTTGTTGGGACTTAGCTCAAGAGCCTTTCCAATAAATTCTTTACCAATGTTTATATTATTTTCATCGTAGTAAACCCGCACGCCAACTTCTGCATATTTTTGGGCAGTAGCGCGTTTTTCCCATAACTCCTTAAGATAAATTACACCTTCGCCACCACCCACAATTGCTGTTGCAAGTAGAGCAATTAAAGAGGTTAACTTGACACATAAAGACCGAATCTTCTGAAACCTACGGCGTTCTTGTTCCTCAACAACCTCCGGCGCAAAGTGATTTTCAAGCCGCCGCAGTGAGCGGGTTTGTAGCGTTAAAAGCTCTTGTATTGTTTGTTCGGAGTATTCCTCATTTGTTTCTGATGATTTCATCAAAACGTCTCGATCTTATTTGTACCAAATTTTCCGAAACTTGAGAGGATGCATTCGCTACCCGTGTAACAATAGAAGTTCGATCCTTTGGATAGCCCTTCGCATGCTGATGCCCCTGCGACTTTTCAAGACGCCTGATCACGTTCACGCCAGCCCTTGCATTATACCCTGCTTTGGCGGCGAGCTCTGCGCCGCGCCGATCAGCTTCTCCCTCCAAGTCAGCGCTAAAACCATTTTCCATGAAGCCCATCATATTCCCAAGGACCCCTCCCAAGCCAGGAAAAGCATTACCGGCAACATCTTTCATAAGGTCGGTGCCCTGCTTTGATTTAACAGCATTCAATCCATGGTCCAACTCTACGTGAGCCACTTCGTGGGCAAGGACAAAAGCTAATTCATCTTCATTCCGAACAAAGTCTAACATTCCTGTTGAAATGAAAACAAAATTACCGGGCGCAGAAAACGCGTTGATAACGCTCTTATCTCGCAAAATAATAACTAGCGGCTCTTTGTGATTGCCGGCATAGTTACTTGCTGATAGCAGTGTCAAAACTATACTTCGAACATATTTTGTACGCAAATCGCTTTGCGGCAGGGTAGCGTAACGCCCCAACACATGCGCTGAAAGCTTCCTGCCCAAGTAATACCTTCCCATCGGACCGAGAATGGTATTGTGATGTGCATCAAAAACCTTTCCAACCATTTTTCCTAAATTTACACCGCCCCCGGGGGTCTCGCCTTGTCCCTCTGGCGTGTCACTGTTTGACTTAATGCCGCCTAACAGATTTTTGATAGTCTGGCTTGGACTTTGACTTTGCTCTTGAGATTGTCCACCGTTTTGAGCAGGCTTCTGGCTATTAAGTGAATCAAGGAAACCTCCGAGAGATTGCGCTTTTCCGTCACTAGCGCCCACACTTAGGACGATGAATATTACAGCTTGGAGAACTATTTTTTGTTGCCATCGTTTCATCTGAATTCTCCCAACCGACCGTTTTTGCGAAATACCTGGAACTTTTCGATATCTAGATTTTTTTGGTTCTCCTCAATTAATTGATCAACCTTTTCATAGTCAGCCTGCGCACCTTTTGCTTTTCCCGCTACTCCACGCATAGCAGTCATATCTCCTTTTTCATCCTCCGAAAAATTTCTTTTCGCTTTGCTCGCAGACAGAGCGTCTACCTTTTGTTTTATCTTTTCGGGGGTCTGGGTTTTCATCAATTTTTTTGTTACAAAACACGATGCTGGGCTATATCCATTCGTAAACTGTAGCCAAGAGGCCCGAGTATACGACTCAGCCGGGACTGGCCTAATTTCTCTTTCTTCCTGCTCCGCAGAGTTTTCTTCCTCTCGTTCGAGCGTTTCTTTAGACGACGCATCAGATGCTGGCAGTGTGAATAACTTAGTTAACCCAATAACATTTACGCTATCGCCAAACTTTAAAGTCTTAATTCTTTCAGAAAATACCGAAGGTTTAGAATGAATGAAGATGTTTTCACATGCAACGAATACAGTATCACCAACATTCAGACGTTCGAAGCCCAGTGCAACATTCGTGGACATGATAATCGGCAATGATAGAAGAAAAATGCCTTTTTTAAATTCAGATTCAAAATGCATGATTGAAATTCACCAGTGTACGAATTTAGTTTACCATATATCCGTAGCATTTTTTTACAAATCACAATACCCTATAGCCTTAGCACGCCGGTAAAATATCAGTATTAATCACTCCGGTTGTCCCGCAATGCTTCACTATCGAGTGTGTTTCTCCCATTTTTGCTTGTGCGGAGAACAATAAGTTTTGGTTGGCAAAGTTGAAGTTTGATTTGCCACATATTATGCGGACGCTAGCCCAACAACTTTGCTGCGTCTACCGGCTCCCGCGAAGTGGCATCACCTTCGTAAAAAGGCATGACCCGCGAATTTGCCAGCGGAGCTAACAAACTACCCGGAAAAATCTCTATCGAGTTATTCAAGTCAGAGACAGCCGAGTTGTAAAACCTACGAGCAGCCGCGATTTGAGCCTCAACTTCATTATATGTCTTTTGAGCTTGGATCATGGTTTTGTCGGACTTCAAATCTGGATATGCCTCCATAGAAATCATAAGCTTGCCCATTTGCGCACCCAGTGCAGCCGAATCCTCAAAGTGTTTAGCAACTTGTTTCGGATCTAAAGTATCATATCCCTCAGTGGCTTTTGCACGCAGTTTCGTTACTTCTTCTAGAAGTTCTTTCTCATGCTCCATGAATTTCTTAGCTATTGCCAGGATATTAGGAATCAGCTCTGACCGCTTGGTCAACTGTACGTCAATCCCGGACAATGCTTCTCCTGCCGTATTTCGCCGTGCAACTATTTTTGCATACCAGATGTATAGAACCACAGCCAACCCTGCGGCAATTATCAAAATGATGTCCATAACAACCTCCTAATGCACTTTGACTTCAGCTAGTTTTCTAAGACGCTAGCGTAGCGTCACAATTTTTTTGTGTAAATGAATACAGCTCTTTCAGTATACGTTACACAATGGGGATAATGTAAAAAAATCTCGTAGGGTGTAATGAGAACAAATCTCGACACAACCATTGAAACCTCCAGTTCTTACCAAACAGTTGTTTGCTAGATCCGGCACATAACAGTCACATTAATTCAATCTACTGAGTAAAGATCATCACCATGTTTATTGCAATTTAGGCTCCAGACAACGAAAATCTGCATCTAATCTACTGCCATCAAAATCAATATGCACCACGTTCACATCGTGTCTGCGGCACCATACTTGCACACCAATATTTGTGAACCCCACATCAAGCAAAGAATATTCCTGCAATGAGCGACGCCCGGTCTCACCCTTCATAAATTCGATCTCACATTTTGAGCATACAATTTGATTTGTTATCTTATTATGCAGTTTGTCCAATGATTTTTCGGGCATCTAATACTTTCTCCATGACGTTAAAATATCATAACCTTCGTAACTTTCATGAGATCTGCCCGGACATAAGCTACGGATAGCTGTGCCCTCGTTTGCAATCCACAAAGAGGAGATGCAAAAAAACGCTCAAGCCACTTCAGATTGCACTATTAATTTTGATGTTTTTGGCATAGACACAGAATAATAAATTGTAGGCCTAGCCAATGACCATAATGGCACCTACCCGCAAACAATTACCATTTTTTTCTGAGTGTATCACAAATTCAATTGATAATCCTCGACACTGAAAGTGTAGTTCTGTAACGCTAAAACGTTGATGTACTCCCGCTAAAATGAATACTCTGCGCCAAGTCTAATAAGCTCATTATCGGTCCATCGCCCAAAATGGGTGTCCGAATTTCCCTCAAAAAATGCGCCGCTCATTTGTATTTTAAAGTTGTCATTTGGACGATACTCAACTCCGGCACCGAAAGTATGATCCTCATATTTTATGTTTACGGTACTACCTGCGAAGTAGCTTAGCTCTTCATTATGCTCAACTACTACTCGCAGAAAAACTGTGCGTCGGAATGGTCTAGATAGCTTCGAGCTCTGAACCCAATCATCTGCATAAGCGTCGCTAATTATTTCATCCCCGGAAAATTCCGCTATCGAAGTTATCTTCTCCAAACCGATAAAATTTGCAAACCTACTATCGGTGTAGCTAAAGCCTGCTCCGTACCGAATAAAGTCCTCGTCTCGGCCGTTATAAGTTCTCTGATAAACTACTTCACCGGTGAATTTCCATTCATCTATCACACGAGACAATCCAGCTCCGGTGCTTATAGAAATGGGGTTTACTCTTTCCAAAACAAGTGAATTAGGATCAGCTACATTACGCGTGGTAGAACTCAGTACCGAATAACTTGATGGGCCGTGATGAGCAAACCCAAAAAAATCAATACCCTCTCGTGCACCCTCATATAGCGCCAAATAACCCATATTTTCAAAATGGGTTGGATGGTAAAAATCAACCACCGATGACCCCGTTGGTAGATTTAAAAAAACAGAGCTTCCAGAAGTACCAGCCCACCTAGAACCCTCGCCGGGGCTTATTGATTTTTTGTCAAATGGGAGAAACTTGAATGAGACGGTGTCGTCATCAATGAAATAATTCAAACCAAGATGCCAGACACCTAACTCTGTTGTCGATGAGGGATCGCTTCCATCCCACAAACCAAATCGATCAGAGGGGGAATGAAGCTCAAGCAATCCCATCGATAGCACATCTTTGCCGAGAATTAATTCATAATTTTCAGCCTCATATTTGAGCCAAGCTGCGGTTAGGTCGGCATACCGAATTTTCTGGTAATTCTGCCCAGGGCCATTAAACCAACCCTGCACCGTATCCTGATCCGTAGATAGAGACAAATATCCCTTCATCCCGATTGAAAACTCTTCGTTCAGGCTTGCCTCCGTTTCCCCTTCAAGTCTGGGGCTAAAAATAACGTAGTCATCGCGGATTGAACTATCATCAATTTTGGTAATAAAGCCAGAAAACGAAGTAGTGGCCGTACGTTGGACGTTGGTTGCAAGATCAACGAGCACCCTATTAACTGGCGTAATTAAGGCTTTCTTAATTTTCGCGTCAACTTCTGAACCAGCTTCAGCTTGGCCGTTAACGGCACTAAGACCAATCGCTAAAAGGATTGCGCAAATAGCTTTAAAATTCTTATGCATAAAAGTTAATCTCGAGTGCTGAGCTGCTCGCCCATATTTGCAAGCCTACCCGCCAATATGGCGCTAATGTTACGATTCAAAAGAGCATGGATGCGCGGGTATGAGCGCATAGCTGATGCAACGCGCTCTTGCTCCAGCATAAGAACCTTGAGAGGCTCTTTTGAGTTCTCTGGAACACGCACAGTTGCTGTCCTGGCGACATTGCCAGCATACGCAGCTTCACCAAATATTTCTGACGTGCCCAGCGTGGCCAATAGAGTCTCTTTACCGTCTTTTATACCGAGCACCACCTCTGCCTTACCCGACAAGATCACGTACATGTTACGATCCGTGGTTCCCTGAAGAAATACATTCTCGCCGGGTTCAAACTCTTTTGCATAGGACAGTAATATTGTCTTTCTCATTTGATAGGCAGACATACCTTTGAATACCTCGCTATCCGCCAAAACTTGTTGATTAAGCTTAAGCGATGCAATGTCCCACAGGCTGACGAGCCTAAATCGTTTGAGAAGTATAGGCGTTATTAACAAATCTGTAATCAATGCCATCACCATCGTTACAGCACATAAAAGCCCGAACTGAATGATGATTGTAAAGTCCGATAAGAGTAACGAGAGGAAAGCAAAGGCCAGAGCTAATGAGGTTGACACAACCGGTATAGCCTCCACGCGCACCGCTGCTCTTGCAGCGACCGTTTGATCTGGATTGATTTTCAACTGATCATTAAAGTTCGTAAGCAAATGAATGGTATCGTCAATTGCTATACCTATCGCAATGACTGATACCAAAGTGGTGCCAGCGTTTAGCGGTACCCCAAATATTCCCATAATGCCGAACATAGTAACGACAGGTATGAGGTTAGGCACCAAAGAAACAAAGCCAGCAGTGAGAGAAGTGTACAAGAAACACATCAGCACAAAGATAATAGCAACTAGTAAAATGATAGACGTACTTTGACTCTTAATCATTGTTTCAGCGCCATTGTTGATCAAAATATTTTTACTGGTTATGTGATACGTGGTTTTGGGATCAAGAATGTTGGCGATTTGCTTTCGAAGATCATCGAGATATTGTTTTAGTTCGTACGAATTTGAAATGTTATGACGCACCATTAGATTTGCGCGTGTAGCGTCTGCGTTGATGAAGCGCTCAACGTCTGATCTCGCAAAGAGCAAGAGATATTGTTCTGCCAATGCGCGCGTCTTTGGCATTACATAAAATGCTTTATTTCCTTGGTTCATCTCCTGGTTGACGAGTTTCAAATAATCAGCAATTGAAGTGACCTTGTCGTACGCCCCTTGCTGCCTCATTACATTTTGGATTTTGTCAACTTTTTGTAACCATTCCGGGTCTTTGAAATCTTTACCAGAGTCTGCGTTAATAGATAGGTAGAATACTTGCATCCCTGCCAAGTCATTATGCAAGGTGTCAGCATCAAGCCTTACCGAGTTATCTGGTTTAAAAAATGACAAGGGATCATTGCTTGTTTGAACCTTGGTCGCGTACCCTGCAAAGATAGTTGCTGCCAATAAAACGACGACTACCACTCTCCGCTCATATCGACCTCCAAGCATATCGAGGATGGACAGCACCTTCCCTGCCAGTCCACTAACATTTTCACCGTCGCCCTTTATTTTTGACTTACGCGGCCCAAAAAACCTCAACAATAAAGGAAGCATTAAAATGGTAACAATTAAATTTGCCACCATTGCGTAGCCTGCAGTAATTCCAAAATGCTGGACCATTATCAGATCACTGGAGATGTTTGCCATGAAACCGGCAGCCGTAGTGAAGGACGTGATAAAAATCGGCAAGCCTACATGAACTGCCATAAAGCGGACAGCGTTAATCCGATTTGGAGGGTTATCCTTAGTTATACCGTCCAGGTATGCAGTCAGCATATGCGTGTCTTCGGTTGAGCCAATCACGATTACCAACGCTGGTAAAATTGCCGTTAAAAGATTTAAAGGGATGCCGGCAAAACCCATGAAACCTGCGGTCCACAGAATACTCATTCCAGCAGTAATCAATGGCAAACCGGCAGCCACTGGGGTCCTTAATTGGCTTAACAGTATGACTACCAGAAGCACCGCACCAATCGGAGTGAGTAATCCGATATCGCTGAACAGACCTCTTTCTATGGCTACATTGATGCGAGGCGCTCCCATTACAAAAACATCCTCAAATTCATCACGGATATTTTTAAGGCGACTATTTATTTCCGCTGCTGCTTTACGATTAAAAGATGGATCTCCCTCGATATTCTCCAATGTGACCACTACAGTCGTCTTCATTGCATCATCAGAAATGTAAGTCCCGCGCATTATTGGACTGTAAAGTGCATCCTCGCGCGCTTTTGCAATCTCTTGGGCTGTTTCGGGAGTGGCATCCATCAATGGGTTCATATCTAACCCATCCGGACCCGCGCGGATATTTAACGCTGTAAACAAGCTTTCTTGTTTTTCAACGTATTTCACATCCTCTAAGCCGAATGCAAATTCTTCAATCAAACTCAGTTTTTCTTTTGAAAATAGGTCTTTATCTTTGAAATACACAAGAACGATATTGTCTGAACCAAACTCGGCGACTGTCTCTTGGTAAGGAGCATAACCCGGGTCATTTTTGCTGTAGAGAATATCGAAACTACCATCTACAGTTAGTTTGAGGGCCCCAAAAACTGATATCACAGTAATGATAGCAGCTAACATAAAACTGACGACTGGCCTGCGAGCCCCGAAAGTCATTGCTATTTCATACCACGGCTTCTTCTTACCGTTATTCTCGCTCTCCGGGCCTCCGTTGCCGTGTTGCGATAAGGATTTTACATTGCCTTCTGCCATGCTGTGTTCCTAAATTTAAATAGCCAGTGAACCGTGGTCTTGAGTTACAATTACATTTTGGTTTCAAATTTGGCCGGATTAACGCGCCAATTTGCCAGAAGTAATAGTTTTCTTTCTGAAATTCTTTGAGGGTGCATCAGCCTCCTTGAGGCTGCGCTCGATAACTTCCGTCACTGTTTTATGTTTGTTTTTCAGATGTTCCATAATTGAAAGATTTGCGCGCCATGCTTTTCCTTCAACATTCACCCACTTGTCGGTAGTTTGACGCTTTATAAGCTTGCCTCTGCGATTAAAATAATCGGTTCTTATGATATTAAAATGCTTTTGGCCCACCCAAAGAAGTCTGAATTTATAGCCGGTATCTTTCTTTAGCTGTTTGTCTTTGGCCATCGCCTTTACAACAAATGCATTCTCACCGTTCATCTTTTCATCTTTTTGTCTTTCGTACGAAAATTTCTCCTTAGCCTCAGACACCAGATCTTCATAAGTATAATCTGTGCCCATGAAGTAATTTCGTTTACCCCCCTTTGCTATTCGTTTCAGTTTTTTCCCCTGCGCAGGCAAATACAACCACTGATCATCAGCCTTGCTATCATTCTGCCACGTCAGCATAGCCGTACCTTTTATGCCGGAAGGAGATCTAAAGATTGTGAGATACCGAGTTTGCGACTTATCCTTTTCACGTGTGAACCGCCGCACATCACGCACTTCTTTCTTGCCTGACTTGTCCACCAAGGTCATTTTTTGTATTTCAAACTCGAAGGGTTTGTCGTGACGGGCTTCGACCTCATCCATAATTTGCCGACCGGATAGGCTTTTCGTGTCGGCCATGGTCACCGAGGGAAGTAATGATAAGGCAAGGCTTGCGACTATCATTAACTGCGTTTGTCGTGCAAAAGTCATAACTACATCTCCAGAAAAAATGCGTAATTAAAAGTTTAGACCGATAATTTTTGAAGCGGACTAGTGTAAGAGGATACGAAAAAAATAGGCCAAGAACAATGGCAGAGATAAGAAAAAAGGTTTTGTAAAAAGGCCAAATAATCAATAATAACAAATGCTTGAAATTAAGTAATCAGTGTTGTCATTCTTCATCATGAGTTTATATTGATTGTCAAAACGTGCTACTTTACAATATACATGCTCATCTATCATTGCTTCTAGAATATGCATAAAGGAAATAAACAATATTTTTTGATATTTACTATTCAATGTTATCAATAATGTTGTTCAAATAATAAAATATAGTTAGTTACTTTGAATGAGCGAAAGCTCTTTGGTGTTAGTGCTGTTGTGATTATTTTTTAATTACAAAACTAATTGCAAACAAAAAGATGAAAATAGTCAAACAATTGGCCCATTTATCGTGGCCCTTTTTTGGTTCAAATCACATTATTTTGCGAGCTTTGAGAATATCCATTTTACCAATGCTTTATTAAGCTTTACACTCTATTAAATTGCTTACCTCGGTGGATGAAGATTTAGATTTTTTTTTGGTTGCACCAGGCACATGGATTTATTTTCAGAGAAAAAAATGAATGAAATTTTGAACTCCAAGTCGGTAAATCGCCGCCTTCATTGGACCACTGTCGTTAGTGAAAAGGGGCTTCTCGCAGTAATTGGTGCCCTTACAATGTTAGCTGCCGCTTTAGAGATACATGCCCTATGGGAAAAAAAAGAAATATTGCTTGGCGACTTATTTTTACTATTTATTTACGCCGAAATCGTTGGCATGATCGGTGCTTTTTATGCAAGTAGCCGGATCCCCGTAACGCTGCCAATAATTATTGCGATTACAGCTTTGTGTCGTGTAATGATAGCTCAAGGCAAAGATATTGAAGACACCACGCTTCTAGCGGCCTCAGGTTCTATACTTTTGCTTGCGGGGGCGGCCTACATAATGAGTTTAAAGGATAAATTAAGCCTAGAGAAAATACAGTCTCGCAGAAAAACCAGAGTGCAGAAAAAATCCGAATAGTATTACAGAAAAGTGCCGATGAATTTACAGTGGTGCCTTGATTTGGACACATAATAAATTCCAGCTAGCATGTATGTTCTTCTATGAATCGTTCCGCGCTTTGAAGTATTGTGTCTTTTCGATCTGGATTCATTTTTTCTAACATTTTTACTTGAAATGAAAGCCGGGGGTTTTTTTGATAAAAAGCCTTGTGTTTCATAATGAACCGCCAGTAGAGCCCATCCACCACATTGCACCAATCTCCCCGTTTGTAATTACTCATCTTAAGAATGTAGTTAGAACTGCACGTGTATGGTTTGGTTGACATCAATCCACCATCTGCGAAGGTTGCCATTCCGAACACATTTGGCACCATCACCCAATCAGAAGCATCTATGTACATTTCCATAAACCATTTATAGATAGCCACAGGGTCTATTTCACTGAGATTCATTAAATTAGCGATTACCATCAACCTTGGAATGTGGTGGCTGTACCCATCATTGATCGCTGAGTTAATACAATCGTCCAAGGGCAATATGCCGGTAGAACCATCATACCAACTATCAGTCAGGCTGCGTTTGTGTTTCCAAAAGTTGCTCTCATACTGTTCAACACCCTTCATCTGATAGATTCCGCGTATGAATTCCCGCCAACCCAACACCTGCCTTATAAAACCTTCCGCAGAATTAATGGGCACTTCGCCTTTTTTGAAAAGCCCAAATACCCTCTCAATAATGATATCTGGTGTAATTAAACCAATATTGAGGAATGGACTAATGCAACTGTGAAATAAAAAATTCTCACCGACCCGCATAGCATCTTCATAAACTCCAAAGTTAGAGAGTTTGTTTTGCAAGAAAAATTCTAGCTGCTTTTCTACACCGCGACGTTCAACAGGAAACCAAATATCATTCAAACTGCCGTGATGATCAGCAAACCGGCTGTTTATTAAGTCCATGACCTTATCGTGATACTTAGACAAGCACGGCGCACTTGGCTGAGGAATAGAGACGTTTGCAGGGATTTTTTTCCTGTTTTCCTCGTCAAACGACCATTTGTTGCCTATTGGTTCGTTATGTTCGTTGACTAGTACTTGGAATTTTTTTCTTCCAGTTTTGTAAAAATTTGCGAGCCGAAATGTTTTCTTTTCTCCCTGTGCTGAAATGAATTCGTCGCGTGAAAACATAAACATAGGAGAATTAAAAAACTCAATAGCCAATCCCTTTTTTGTGCACCCTCTGAGAAGAGATTCTTCAAAGTTCTTATCCTCGATTTCAAAAAAATTTAAATGATCTACTCTATTTTCTTCACAAAATCGAAGAAGAAATTCGACGTAGCCCAACCCATCGTTTCTATCTTCCAGAGAAAAATATGAGACTTTAAAACCACTACGCTCTAATTCATCCCGGTACTCTCTCATTGCGCAGAGAAATAGATAAATCTTCTTCTTGTGATGTTTTTGGTAGGTACAAAGACCGTGGTCTTCCGACATAAATACATGGTCACACCCATTTGCCCTTAATAAGCGGGGGTCAAACAATTGATTCCCAAGTATTACAAAAGTTTTACTTTTCATGCTGCACCGAGTGTAGTGAAAATACTACCTTTGGTAGGTAGCTTTTTTGTCGCCTTATTCAATAACAAGTAATTTTATTAGTTTTAAAGTTTGGTCGGCAAAAGCCTGCGAATGAACGGTATTAGCAACAGAGCCCAATTTTATTTTTGGCTCAATTAAATATTCTAAACGATTGGAATGTTATTTTTTTTGTAAAAATCAAAATATGTTTTGGAGTTCCATTTGTCTTGAGGAGACTTGATTCGTAGTAAATTTTCTAACGGAGCACTGCCTTCCGGGACAGCAACAACATTCATATCACCTGTTCCACCAAAAATATTATCACTAACTTTGTTTCTATTGTTATCTCTGTACCAAAAAGCAAAATGCCAATAACAAACCCAGCCATTATCCATAAACCAAGTCAAATATTTTTGGGTTCCCTCCAACTCTTTTTTTGCTTCCAAATAGACTACAGGTTGGTGCTGGACTAAGAATTTATCGCCACCTTGAACGATATTCCACTCATGACCCTCCACATCAATCTTCACAAATGAACATTTATTTGTTGGAAATTCGTTGAGATGAATGGCTTGTGCAGGCGTCCCATCGATGGATATGCCAACGGACCCGTAACGTCCTGCACCCGAGTGCTCTTGGTCATTTAATAGTACCCAGCCTGTTTCCGAAGATACAGCTAATGAAAATACGTCAACATTCTTAATGTTGTTAAGGACTAAATTTGCGTTCAGGCATTGTAACATCAACTGTTGAGGCTCAAAGGCGTATACCTTCCCTTTTGCTCCAACCCTTTTGGATAACGACATTACTGTTGTGCCGATGTTTGCGCCAATATCTAGAACAGTATCTCCCGGTTCAACAAACTGCGACATAACAATATTTTCGCCCTCAGACCATTCGCCATACAAAGGCAAACTCTTACCGACCACGGCGTCGTTTTCGGGAAAAATCATCTTCCCATACAACGTATCCGCCACCTGTAATTTTTCTAATTTTATGTTCATGATTTTAACCTATCGACCGTCTGAGAAGACAGAACAATTATTTCATGCAATGAATTCAAGTCAATTAGATGGATTTTATACGATTTTTATGCAACAAATATTAAGTTTAATATCAATCATTTACCTAAATTTATCTTTAAGTCTCCATTACCCTCGCCTAAGCCGACAGGATTTCCACGGGTTTGATGTTGTTGTTTAACTGAATAAGAGTGCACCATTATGGATTTTCAATTTCTGATTTGGGCCGTTTTCCTAGGAGCTCTCTCTGCAGCATCACTTCCATTGGGCTCATTATTGGGATTAGTCTGGACGCCTAATAATCGCATTGTCGGGATGATGACTGCCTTTGGTGGAGGTGCTTTGCTCGCTGCATTGGGAATAGAATTAGTTGCACCAACTGCAATGGACCTCGTTAGTGCCTCGACCGCTGATGAGAAAGATGAGGCCGCACACCATCTTGTATATTTATTATTGGGTGCTGCCGGCGGCGGTATTGTATTCGTAGTTCTTGACGAAATCATTAATTCGAAAGGCGGTTTTCTTAGAAAAACATCTTCCACCATTGAATATTTCACCAACCGTAGAGCCGCACGCCGAAGAGAGATTTTAGAGCACTTATCAATAAGCGAGCTAATTCGGCACCTCCCGCTTGAAGCAGTCGAAGAAATGGTAAGAAGGGTGAGTGAGAAGTCTTTCAAGGCTGGCGAAATAATTTTTCAAGAAGGGGATGACGGGGATGATGTTTTTTTTCTGGAGACGGGCAGCGTAACCATTTCACGTGATTCTCAAGAAATCGCCCGACTAAGTAGCGGCGACGTATTGGGAGAGATAGCGCTTGTAACTGGAGCAGCAAGAACCGCGACAGCAATAGCCGCGGAAACCACAAAAGCATTTTCTCTTACCAAAAGGGAATTTGATGCTTGGCGATCAAGATATAAAACATTTGAAGCAGCGGCAACAGTACTATCCGCAAGCCGCCTCAAGGAGCTTTTGGCCCGCGATGGATACAATAGTAATTCGGATGCTTGGGTCGACGATGTAATGAATTCATCAGTGGAAACTTCTTTCGTGCCCACTAAATCTCAACTCAAAGAGGTTAGCGAAGAGCATGATGGAGCACCGCTAGCCATCTGGCTCGGCATAATGCTAGACGGCATCCCGGAGAGCTTTGTGATAGGCTCTGCACTATTAGTCGCTATCTCAACCGTGATTGCGCAAGCCGGACCTGACTCAGTTACATTAGGGTCTGTAATTCCCTACACGCTTATTGCGGGGTTATTCCTAGCTAATTTCCCAGAAGCGATGAGTAGTTCTATTGGAATGAAAAAGCAGGGATGGGGAAGTACAAGGATCCTACTTATGTGGTTGAGCCTTACGGTTATGACAAGCATCGGTGCCGGCGCAGGGTTCTGGTTCGGCGGCATATTAGGTCACGGTGTTCTTGTATTAGTAGAAGGTTTTGCAGCAGGTGCAATGTTAACCATGATCGCCGCTGCTATGATTCCGGAAGCCATTCACTTAGGCGGAAGAAACTCGACTGGACTGGCCACATTGGTGGGATTTTTATCGGCCGTAGCATTTAAACTTTTTGAGTAGGCGGGTATTGAAAAAGATACAATGCAAAGCAAATCACGACGGCTTTAAAATTAATTTGCCAAATCTCTTAACACTTTCCCAGTCAGTGAATTCATGACATTGGGAAATATCGGTTGGCCCTTTAGTTATGTACATAATGAGACGAATTATATTTCTATCTAAAAAATTATATTTTGGATAATTCACCATTCCGGCAAATACCTCAATAAAATCTGGCTTCCAGCCCGTTTTCTCCAAAAATTTTTTCATGTATGGATTGGTGGCTGGCGTATTTTTGTTAGGTTTGCGTGCAACAACATTAACCGAGAAAAAATAAGTTTCTTTTCCCTCAAGGGTCTTTTTTTGTTTTTTGACGAAGTCGAAAACCTCCGGCTTGTGTTTTCCATATCGAATACTGGCACCTAACACTACCTTATCAAAATCGGTTAATGCCAATTCGTTTGCACGGCAAATCGGTGCTGTTTCAACATCACTACCTGCTAATTCAACCTTTATACGTTCAATTATTCTCTTCGTTTGTCCGTCGGTCGTCGAATAAATCATTAAAATTTTAGCCAATAAATTTTCCTTCCAACCATTATGCAAATGAAATGCGATGCCTCGCGTGTCTCGGCTCTATTTCATTGAGCTTTGAATTAATTCTAACAGTAAATGTTAATTGTTATTTTTAATCCCCGAAATCACTTTCTTATAATTTGGGTTAAATAAACATGAGGTCGCTTTTCAATGGTTCATGACATCATCGAGAATACATAATTTATTAATAGCATGCGAACATTGTATAGATACGTAAAATTACAATGAAAAATATATTTTATCGATATTAATGCGTTTTATTAGATATAAATAAAAATTTATATTTAATTTTGTAGCAGTTTCATTTTTTATTTAATATTTATTACAATATTTTGATTTGTGAAAAATAATTTTTATTGATTAATATTATTTTATAATTTGCTTAAATTGGTTTAAATATCAAAATAATTGCTATTATATGTATATCTCACACACGTAATTTATTATCCTTCGTATCTAGAGCCTCACTGATGTAACATTAAGACCTACTCAGCCAATTCCGATAATTTTTTTGCTCATTTTAACGGCATTTATTTTCATGCTAGAACGGTATGTACCTTTTATACCTTTGGCAATTTATTAACAAAGAAGCAAAGTGAAATATGACGGATAATTTTGAACAGGCACTGATTACCGCCGTCGAAGAGTCAATGGAGCGTGCCGATCAGTTTTTCCTAGAAATAGAAGAAAAAACAAAAGATGGACCGGGTGTCACTCGTATTGCATGGGGCGAAGGTGAACAAATAGGTCACGACATGTGCGAGGCATGGGCAAACGAGCTCGGACTAGAAATCTCGGGGGACAGTACCGGCAACCTGTATATGACATTTCCGGGTGCAGATCGCGAAGCGCCACCATTTATAGTAGGTTCCCATATGGACACCGTGCCCTGCGGTGGCAATTATGACGGTGCCGCAGGAGTTATTTCAGGACTTGCCGCCATTCAAGCTTTTCAAGCAGCCGGTATCACTCCCGCCCAGGATACCGTTGTGATGGCAATCCGCGCCGAAGAGGCCGGCAGCTGGTTTTCAGGCCTACACGGTGGCCATCTTGGCAGTCGGGCAGCGCTGGGCCGATTTATGGAAGATGAGTTGAATACTGCCCACCACAACTATTTCGACAAATCCCTCTATGAGGTGATTAAAACGGCTGGTTTTGATCCCGACGCTATTGCTAATAATCCGCCCCATTTGGACCCGCAAAAAATTAAAGGCTATTGTGAGCTTCATATTGAACAAGGACCCATATTGATAGCTGAGAACAAACCGGTCGGCGTAGTCAGCGGCATTCGCGGGAATCGGCGCTTCCGAAATTGCAAAGTATTGGGCGAATACAATCATGGTGGCGCCACTCCACAATCTTTTAGAAAGGACGCAGCACTGGGCGCTGCTGAATTTCTTTATAAATTTGAGCAGGCAGGTCTACAAACACTGGCCGACGGCGGTGATCTAGTTTTTAATCCCGGCATTATCCATACGGACCCCGATGTTAACGGACTTTCTAAGGTTTGTGGTGAAGTCAAGTTCACTTTGGACATGCGGAGCGAAAGTTCGGAAACATTAGACACGATGAGGAAAACGGCAGAAGGTATTGCAGCAGAAATTTCTGAACAAAGGGGCGTTAATGTCGATCTTGGGGAATTTTCGGTATCCGTGCCCGCCGCCCTCCACAATGGTGAGAAGGATCGCATGCTGAAAGGCTGTGCCGCGATGGGTCTCGAGGCACTCAGCCTTGCTAGTGGCGGCGGTCACGATGCGGCTGAGTTCCATCACGAGGGCGTACCCTCTTCAATGATCTTTATCCGCAATAAAAATGGTAGCCACAATCCGGACGAAGCAATGGAGATGGAAGATTTTTGCGAGGGTACAAAAATCCTCGCTTGGATGATGGCAACCGCTTAATAACAATTTAAAAGTAAATGGCACCAGCATCACAAACCATCGACATCAATGGCTTATTTAGCCCTGTCACTGTAATGCTTTTATGACCGTTTTTGCTACTCCCACTTAATGGCGACATAGTGTTTTTATTTTTTATTATCAACATGTTACAAAAACTTTCAAACTTCGAAACCTAATAATATCAATGACTTACAAGTCAATCACTATTCCCACTCAATAATCTAAACCTTGTAAATCATTGTTTATATTGATTTTTTAAGAAGTTTGAAACTAATTTGAAACTTTATCTAAAATAATTTCTAACTCTTCTAGTCTTTTTTCAAGTTTTGTCATTGGACAATAATTGAACATTGGAGAACCAATATATTTTGTTTCAAATTTACATTGCAATTCCATATAAGTTTTCCAATGATAGTCACTTTGTAGAAATTCATTCAAATCATTTTTCTTTTCAAAGTTTCCCTTCTCAATAATTTTGTTAATAATTTGTTTTAATTTATGTTCAATTTCTACTTTTAAAAACTCTGAAACTTCAGAGGCACATTTATGAACAGCTGCATTATTTATTGTTCCAAAATCTTTTATGCATTCTGAATAATTGCTTGATTTATCTTTAGCAAACGCCATAGAAAAAATTATATTTAATGGTATTAAACAAACAAAAACTGAGTATATTTTTTTTACAAAGTGACTTCTTTTGAACAATTTTTATTCACTCCCACTCAATTGTACCAGGTGGTTTTGAGGTAATGTCATAAGTTACCCTATTAACGCCACTTACCTCATTAATAATTCTTGTTGATGTTTCAGAAAGAAAACTTTGATCAAATTTAAAATAATCAGCTGTCATTCCGTCTACGGAAGTTACAGCTCTCAACACACAAGCATAGTCATAAGTTCTTTTATCTCCCATTACACCAACAGACTTTGTTGGTAACAATACTGAAAATGCCTGCCAAATTTCATCGTAAAGATTATATTTTTTGATTTGGTCGATGAATATTTCATCAATGTTTTGTAAGATTTTAACTTTTTTAATTGTTACTTCTCCTGGGCATCTTATAGCTAATCCAGGTCCTGGAAATGGATGTCGATTTAAAAATGTTTTAGGTAAGTTTAATTCATTTCCTAATTTTCTAACTTCATCTTTAAAAAGATTTCTTAAAGGCTCAATTAATTTCAAACCCATTCTTTTAGGTAAACCACCAACATTATGATGTGATTTTATGGTAACAGAGGGACCATCATTAACAGAAACACTTTCTATTACATCAGGGTATAATGTACCTTGAGCCAAAAACTTTATATTATCCATTTTTTTTGCATGTTTTTGAAAAACTTTTATAAATAAATTACCAATTATTTTTCTTTTCTTTTCAGGACTTGTAACACCTTTTAATTTGTTTAAAAAGAGCTTGCTTTCATTGGCGTAAATGAGAGGTATTTTATAGTTATCTCTGAACATTTTTAAAACTTCTGAATGTTCATTTTTCCTAAGCAATCCATGATTAACAAATATACAGGTTAAATTATTACCAATAGCCTTGTGTAAAAGGATAGCTGTCACAGAGCTATCAACACCACCTGATAGTGCACAAATAACTTTATTATTGCCAATTTTTTTTCTAATATTTTCAATCTCATCTTCATAAAATGATTGCATGGTCCAATCACGTTTAAAACCTGAGATTTTTAAAAAATTATCAAATAAAACTTTTCCTTTTGGAGTATGATGAACCTCAGGATGAAATTGAACACCATAAAAATTTCTGGCTTTAAACGTGATTGGACAATACAATCATTTTATCAAGATCAGATTAACAATATTCGAAAAAAGATTGGTAATAACAAAGTCATTTGTGCACTATCAGGTGGAGTTGACAGTTCTGTAACGGCTATCCTTTTACACAAGGCTATTGGTAATAATTTAAACTGTATTTTTGTTAATCATGGATTGCTTAGAAAAAATGAACATTCAAAAGTTTTAAAAATGTTCAAAGATAATTATAAAATACCTCTAATTTACGCTAATGAAAGCAAACTTTTTTTAGAAAAATTAAAAGGTGTTACAAATCCAGAAAAGAAAAGAAAAATAATTGGAAATTTATTTATAAAAGTGTTTCAAAAACATGCAAAAAAAATGGATAATATAAAGTTTTTGGCTCAAGGTACATTATACCCTGATGTAATAGAGAGTGTTTCTGTAAATGATGGTCCTTCTGTTACCATAAAATCACATCATAATGTTGGTGGACTTCCAAAAAAAATGGGCCTGAAATTAATTGAACCCTTAAGAAGTCTTTTTAAAGATGAAGTTAGAAAATTAGGAAATGAATTAAATTTACCCAAGACATTTATAAATAGACATCCATTTCCAGGACCTGGATTAGCTATAAGATGTCCTGGGGAAGTAACAATTAAAAAAATTAAAATTTTACAAAACGTTGATGAAATATTTATCGACCAAATTAAAAAAAATAATCTTTATGATCAAATTTGGCAGGCCTTTTCAGTGTTATTACCTACTAGGTCTGTAGGGGTTATGGGGGATAAACGAACTTATGACTATGCTTGTGTTTTGAGAGCTGTTACTTCTGTGGATGGAATGACAGCTGATTATTTTAAATTTGACCAAGATTTTCTTTCTGACACATCAACAAGAATTATAAATGAGGTAAGTGGTGTTAATAGGGTAACTTATGATATTACCTCAAAACCACCAGGAACTATTGAATGGGAGTAATTAATTTAGTGTAAGTGATTGATTTTATTTAATTAGTTGCTTATCATCAATAGAATGTAGGAAGAAGTAATGAAGCGTGCGCTAGTGTTAACTAATCATCTCCATGATTGGGCAGGTAGTGAAATTCTAGCACTTGAGGTGAGTGAAGTCCTAAGTATTATAAGTATAAAGTTTCGCTCGTAGCAAATGTTGTAGCTAATGAGATTTATACATTATACAAAAAGTATGGTATTAGCGTTTCAAATGAACCCGAAAAATTCGACTTACGTGAATTTGATTTTGTTTGGGCACAACATTTTGTAGCGCCTCTGTGCAAAGGTTTTTCAGATTTAGATAATTTTTCTGGCAGCTTTAATTCAATACATTTGTCACCTTATGAACCGTTCGAGTTAGCTTCACTTGTTTACGCCAAACCTATTGGAGCCAACTTAGTTAGTAATAGCCAAGAAACAGCTAAAAAGATTAATTCTTTTTTTATGAATTCTCATAAAATATATAACTTTAACAATGCCACTAAAGATGATTTTGTTGAAAAAAAAATTTTACCAACACAAAGTTTCAAGCCAATCGAAAGCGTGTTAATTGTCTCGAATCATATTCCAGATGAATTAGGAAAAGCTGCAGAAAATTTGACGAAACTTAGTGTAAAGGTAGAGGCTTTTGGGCTTGGGCAACAAAATTACAAGCGGCTTTCAAAACCTGACATACAAAAATTTGACGTTGTAGTGACGATTGGAAAAACAGTACAAAGTGCAATTCTTGCTCGTCGTCCAGTATATTGTTATGACAGATTTGGTGGTCCAGGATATATACGAATAGATAATTTTAAAACATCTTTGGATTTTAATTATAGTGGTCGATGCTGCAGAAGAAAGCTAGAACCTAAACAACTATGTGATGAAATCATTTCTGGCTACAATGGTGCGCGTAAAGATGTTAATGATCTTTTTGACATGGGGAGTGAGTTGTTTAACTTGAAAATTTTTTTGAATAATCTTTCCAAGAAAAAAAGCGCATTGACGAATCAAACAGTTGATACTCAGCCAATAATAGAATACGCAAAACTTGTCCGTAGTTTGTACTTTAATTCACTCCAAATTCAAAATGGTTATAAATTAAGTCTAGAAAAACCTGCTAGTCTTGCGCCTAACTTTCTGTTCGATGGCAATGTTAATTTAGACCTTAATCAAGATCTGAAATTATTATATTGGGGCCCTGATAGCTACTCTGAGGGTGCACTACCAAATATTCAACCTAATGGTGAAGTAGGTATTTGGATAAAAATTCAAAACTTAGATAAACTTAACAATCCATCTCTCATCATAAATGATAATTTAATGCTAGTTGATTTAGTAGTAGAAGGCGATCTTATTACTGCTACCTTGCCTAAGGAGCTATTTGATGATTCTTCTGTACGTCTGCAGCTTGTTAGTCAGTATGATAGGCTTGCCATCCCAATAGGTGTGATAAAAAAATCTCTTGAACTTTGATTATTAGATTGGAAAAAAATCTTTGGATGACAGCCTTCGATCTTTAAGAGCACAAAACTTTTAGATAATAAGGTGGCTATTATGACTTTGCTAAATACAATAATCCGTTGTTCTTAAACCACTTCAAAAAAACAACCCCATTGCTATTTCAACAAGCACGTCCCAATTGATAATATTAAATTCTTGTTAAACAAATCTTTTAAAATATCAAATATTTTTTTTTATTAAGTATTTTTGAATACCTTCAAATACTAATTCCTGATTTTGATTTAGTATTGTTGCTTTCATTTCAATTATACCTGTGGTTTTTTGAGAAACTAAATTAATGATTTTAAGTTCTGGATATAAAGTATCATTTTTATAAACTGGCTTTAAAAATTTGCCACTAATTTCGATCATTCCTAATAAACTTTGTCTAACCTCTGATGGAAAACTTCCTGCACCAGCTGCTGTTTGAGACATAACTTGAATACCATGAGCAAGCATATTTTTATGACCTTTTTCTTTACAAAATTCTACATCATAGTGAATTGGGTCATTATCTCCTGATACACCCTGAAACATTGAAAAAATACCACTTGTTTGAGTTCTTGAAGGAAGTACATACTTGTCTCCAAGATTAAAATCTTCAAAATATTTATTTTTAATCATATCAAAGCAGTTAATTTAAGAATTAAAAATTTATTAATTAGTATCATTTTTTTTAATTGAGAACTTTTTCATTTTCTCAATTAAGGTAGTTCTTCTAAGCTTTAAGATGTCTGCTGCGTTGGCGATCTTCCCATTAGTTTTTTCTAAAGCTGCTTCTATTAATATTATCTCAATATCTTGTAAATGACGTCGAATATCAATTTCGTCATAAAAAGTAAACCAATCTTTATAATTATTTGGATGAGGAAGATTATCAATCTTAGTTTCTTCATCATTGTTATCAAATTCAACTTCATCCATTAATTCTGATGTTACATCCCAAATCTCATTTTGTTCTTCAATTGTATTTGGAGCTTTTAACCTTAAGAGGTTTTCAGTAACATTTGTACTAGTAACTTCTTGACCTTGAAAAAGTATGCATGCTCTTTCAATTAAATTTTTTAATTCTCTTACGTTACCAGGCCAATTATGTCTTGT